>DASUTW010000143.1:0-13880 GCA_036374395.1 Actinomycetota bacterium | reverse complement strand
GGGTGCTCCTGGGTGTTGGGGTGGTGGGGCGGCGGGCCTTGCCGGCCCGCGGCCCCTCGACGATCCTCGCTCAACCGTTCTCCGAGAACCAGTCGTCGATCTCCTGTTCCACCTCGGCCCGGTCGAAGTCGTTCGCGCCCTCGATGAAGCGGTCGTCCAGGAACGAGCTTGGGTCGAACGTTTCCTCGAGCTCCCCACCCTCGATCAGCTGATCCATCACGGCGGACCAGGCGTCGGGGCGGAGGGCCCCGAAGTTGTCCGTGCCCTCCACGGGGGTCTGCAGGTCGATCGCCTGCTCGAGGAAGATCCTGCCGAACTCCTCGTCCCCTGTCTCTTCGGGCACTTCCTCCTGGGCCATGGCATACACCGCGTCGGGGTTGTGCATCCCCGCGTACGTGGCCTTGGCCCAGGCCCTGAGGAATCCCTGCATGGCGTCACCCATCTCCTGGATCTGGGAAGGCTGGGCGATCATCGAGGAGGCGGGCAGGATGTCGAGGTTCTCCGGCGTGATGTTGCGGACCTCGACGCCGGCCACGCGCAGCGCAACGATGTCGTTGATCGCCCCGGTGAACGCATCGATGCTCCCCTCGTCGAGCGCGTTGGCCACGGTAGGCCCCCCCTCGCCGACCACCGTGATCGTCACGTCCGCATCGGGGTCGAGCCCCGCCTGCGTGAGCGCCGCGCGGGTGAGCGCCGCGTCCCCAGCGCCCTCGGAGGTGATGCCGACGTTGCGGCCCGCGAGGTCGGCCACCTCCTGGACGTCGCTGTTCTCCGGCACCACGATCGAGAACACGTTCTTCTGGTAGTACTCGTAGACGAGGACGAAGTCCTCTTCTTCCGAAGCGCCGACCACGATGTTCGCCGGTGTGGTTGCCCCGATGTCGGCGTTGCCGGCGGGCACGGCCACCGTCGCCGGGATGTCGCCGGACGGCAGGAGGTTGACTCGTACGCCCTCCTCTTCGAAGTAGCCGAGCCGCTCGCCGACGAACAGCGGGTAGAACGCGATGGACTTGGGGAGCGGCTGGAGGAAATCGATCTCGACGACCTCGCCGTCGCCCCCTCCTCCGCCGCCATCGTCCCCTCCGCACGCCGACGCCACCAGGACGGCGGCCGCGAGGAGGGCGATGAAGCGTGCCCGTTTCATGCGGTGTCCTCCCTTCCCCTCCGACTCCGGATCTCCCTCTTGGAGAGCCGCTCCTCCCTCGTCCAGAACACGATGCGCCGGTCGAGGAACTCCATGACGCCGTACAGGAGCAGGCCGAGCAGGGCCAGCACGAGGAGCACGGCGAACGCCTCCTCCATCGCCAGGCGGAAGTTGAACCGGTCGATCAGAAGGCCCAAGCCTTGGCTCGTGGCCACGAACTCGGCGACGATCGCCCCGATCAACGCCAGCGTGATGCCCGTCTTGAGGCCGGCGAACGTCACCGGCATGGCCGACGGCATCGTGAACTGCGTGAAGATCTGCCGCTTGCTCGCGCCCATCGACCGGAACATCTCCAGCGCCTCCTCGTCGGTGTTCAG
The DNA here is from genome assembly GCA_036374395.1 of Actinomycetota bacterium. Classification (GTDB taxonomy): domain Bacteria; phylum Actinomycetota; class UBA4738; order UBA4738; family CALAEC01; genus DASUTW01. The sequence continues at coordinate 12,359 of DASUTW010000143.1, read as the reverse complement.
CAGGCCGGTCAGCGTGTTGATGAACACCGGGAAGAAGCAGATCGTCGCGGCCATGACGATCTTGGGCATGAGCCCGAACCCGAACCATGTGATGAAGATCGGGGCCAGGGCCACGCGCGGCGTGACCTGCAGGATGATCATGTAGGGCGAAACAATCTGTCGGAACCATCCCCAGAAGCTGGAGAGCACGGCCAAGACGAAGGCCGACCCCGCCCCGACCGCGAAGCCCGCCATCGTCTCGAGGAACGTGGCCCGCAGGTGCTCCCAGATGAGCCCGCTCGTGAATAGTTCGATCAGCGCGAGGAAGATCCGACTGGGCGCCGGCAGGACGAGCCTGCTGATGAGCTCGGCGCGCGCCGCCCCCTCCCAGGCCGCGACCAAGAGAGCGAAGACAAGGAACGCCGGCCAGGCACTCCCCACGCGCCGGGCCAGGCTTGAGGTTTCCAACTCCGTAAGCCGCTGAGCCTCGACCGCGGCGACGTCGGGGTCCTCGCGTGTCTTCATATGCTCTCCCCGAGGAGACCGCGCACCTTGAAGGCCAGATCGTTGAACTCGGGTGAGCGCAGCAGCTCGATGGTGCGGGGGCGTCCGAACGGCACCTCTACGATGCCGGCGAGTCGCCCCGGCCGAGGGGTCATCACAAGCACCTGGTCGGCGAGGAAGACAGCTTCCGTGATGTTGTGGGTGACGAACATGACGGTCGCTGCCACCTCCGACTGGATCCGGAGCAGCTCCAGGTTCAGCCGCTCGCGGGTGAACTCGTCGAGAGAGGCGAAAGGCTCGTCCATCAGGAGGAGGTCCGCGCCGGTGATAAGCAGCCGCGCCAGGGCCACACGCTGCTGCATCCCTCCGGAGAGATGCTGCGGGTAGGCATGGCGGAACTCCTCGAGTGCGAGCAAGCGGAGAAGGCTCCTTCCCTCCCGCCAATCCCGCTCGTCGAGGCGACCTCGTATCTTGCGGGGGAGCACGACGTTCTCCAGAGCCGTCTTCCAGGGCAGGAGGATCGGACGCTGGAACATCATCGCGATGTCGGTGCGGGGACCAGTCACATCGGAGCCGTGGACGTCCAGCTCCCCGTACGACCTTGGGATGAGCCCGGCCACGAGGCGCAGCAGTGTGGACTTGCCGCAGCCGCTGGGTCCGACGACGGAAGTGAACTGGCCGCTCTTGATCACGAAGGAGACGTCCTCGAGCGCCACCACCTTCCCGCGAGGGAACACCTTCGTGATCCCCCGGGCCCGAACGGTCGGGCCACCCCCTGTCGCCGACCCTGCGGTGTCCGTGGCCGGGCCCTGCTCGTCCATCACCCTGGGCGTTCCCCCCTCACGGAGCCATCAGGCTGAAGTCCGACTTCAGATGTCAGGTAGTCTTAGCACCGATGGTGGCGCGGGCGCAAGACGGGGCATCGGGCCGCAGGTCGGTGCGCTCGAGGGGCGGGATGGTGGCCACGAGTCACCCCCTGGGCGTGGACGCGGGGCTGGGGGCCATAGAGGCCGGCGGGAACGCTGTGGACGCCGCGGTGGCAGCGGCAGCGGTCCTCGCCGTTGTGGATCCCCCCTCCACGGGGATCGGGGGTGACCTGTTCGCGCTCGTCTGGCCTGTCGGTAGTCCCTCGCCCCAGGCCCTCGCCGCCGCCGGCTGCGCTCCCGCGGGCCTCTCGGTCGACGCCCTACGCGATGCCGGGTACGGGTCGATGCCCGGCGACGGGGCCTGGACCGTCACCGTCCCCGGCGGTGTGGCCGGATGGGCGGAGCTGCTCGAGCGGCAGGGGCGGCTGGGCCTCGACGCGGCCCTTCGCCCCGCGATCGCCGCGGCCGAAGGTGGGTTCCAGGTCACCCCGGTGGTCGCCCGGAGCTGGGCCGAGGAGGCCTCGAGGCTCGCTCGTAACGAAGCATCCAGGGCCGCGTTCCTCCTGGCGGGGAGGGCGCCCGCGCCCGCCGAGCGCTTCGCCAACCCCGATCTTGCCCGAACCCTGAGGGCAATCGCGGAAGAGGGCCCAGCAGTCCTCTACGGTGGTCCCCTGGGGGAGCGGATCGCGGCCGCGGTGGAGAGGGCCGGTGGGCCCATGCGAGCCTCCGACCTCGCCGCGTGGGGGGGGCCATCCTGGTCCGAGCCGATTGCGATCGATCACGGAGGGGCCAGGGTGTACGAGCATCCCCCTCCTGGCCAGGGCATCGTGGTGCTCGAGGCGCTCGGAATCTACGAGAAGCTTGACACGTCGGGCCGTCCCCAGGACGAGCACGCGGCGATCGAGGCGCTGCGGTTGGCGTTCGCGGATGCGTTCCAGCATCTCGCCGACCCCGCCAAGGTCGCCCTCCCGATCGATCAGCTCCTTGCCAAATCACGGCTCCAACGCCTCGCGCGCGACGTGCGTCCCCACGAGGCGGCGCGACTGCTCGTGGGAGATGCCCCCGGGCTTGACACCGTGTACGTCGCCGCCGTGGATCCCGAGGGCGGGGGTTGCTCGTTGATTCAGAGCCTCTTCCATCGGTTCGGATCGAAGCTGACGGTCCCGGAGACCGGGGTCGTCCTCCAGAATCGTGGCGCTGGGTTCACGCTCACGGAGGGGCACCCGAACCGCCCGGAGCCGGGGAAGCGTCCGTACCACACGATCATCCCCGGGATGCTCGGCGCAACGGGCCGCTTCCTCGCGTGTCTCGGAGTGGTCGGAGGGTTCATGCAGCCTCAAGGGCAGCTGCAGATCATCCGGAACGTCCTCGATCGAGATATGGACCCGCAAGCCGCGATCGACGCGCCGAGGTTCCGAGTCGCCGAGCGGGCGGAGACCTCGCGGGTTGGCCTGGAGAAGGACTTCCCCAGCGAGGTGGCCGACGAGCTAGCGGCGAGGGGACACGCGGTGGTCGCCCTTCCATGGTGGGAGGCGGGGGGCGCCCAGATGATCCTCCGCGACGAGGACGGGTCGCTCGTGGGGGGCTCGGACCCTCGGAAGGACGGGCTCGCCCGTGCACTCGAGTGAGGACCTTCAGGCGAGCAGCCCTTCCGGATCGTAGGACGTCCCACCCCCAACTATCGTCGCGACGACCTTGATGTCCTTGATGCCGTCCTCGGGGACGGCCATGAGGTCGTCGGAGAGGACGACGAGATCGGCGAGCTTGCCCGCCTCGATGGAGCCCTTCCTCATGTCCTCGAACACGGAGGCCGCTCCGTTGCGCGTGTACATCCTCAGGGCCTCCTCACGAGGGAGCGTTTGGCTCGGGCCCACGACCTCTCCAAGGATGTTGCGCCGGGTGACGATCGTCCAGATCCCGAAGAGCGGTGACAGCGGAGCGGTGTCGAAGTCGGAGCCGCCACGCAGCGAGACGCCGTTCTCGTGCCACGTTCGGTTGGGGAAGAAGTCCTCCGCCGCCGGCCCGAGGAACTTGATGGCGTCGTGCGAGTGCCAGTAGTAGAGCGGCTGTTGGGTGGAGAGCACGATCCCCATCTGTTGGATCTGGCGCAGGTTCTTGTCCGTGGGCGTGAGGGCGCCGTGCTCGAGCGCCCAGTTCAGTCCCGCGATTGACGATTCCCGATGGATCCCCTCGAACGTGTCGAGGGCCAGATCGAGGGCCCCGTCGCCCTGCACATGAACGTTCATCTGGAGACCGTTCGCGGCGGCCGCCCTACAGATCGCCATCACCGTGTCCGGACGGTAGAGGAGGATACCTCGCCATCCTTCGCCGAAGACGTCCTCGGCGTACGGCTCGCGCGAGTAGTTGTCCTCGACGAAGCCGTCCAGGACGAGCTCGCCGATGGCGCCCATCCGGAGCCAGTCGTCCCCGAACCCCGAGAGGACCCGCAGGCTGGCCACGTGGTCGGGGATCGCCTCCAACGGCATGTCCGCCATCTCGAACCCGATGTGATTCATCCGCCAGCGGAGCTTGAGATTCCCCTGGCGGTGGAGCCGTTGCATCAGCTGGAAGTTTCGGAAGGGCGGCCCCACGTCGCCCTGATCGATCACGCTGGTGATCCCGTTCCGGAGGAAGAGGTTCTGCACCTGGTCGATTCCCTCGAGGACCTCCTCGACGCTCTCGGGCGGCTCCTGCTGCATGACGCAGAACATCGCGGTCTCCAGGAGGTGGCCGTTGGGCTCGCCGGTCTCCGGATCCTTGAAGACGTAACCGCTCCCTCCCGCGAACCGCTCGGGGGTGTCCCGGTCGATCCCGCACGCCTGAAGGGCCAGGCTGTTCGCCATGGCGCGATGGAACGCCGTGTTGCCCCAGAACGGGTTCTCCGGAGCCACCCCGTCCAGCTCGTCCCGATACGGGAGCCGTCGCTCCTCGAGCTGGTCGGGGGTCCAGTGATTCGACCCGCGGAACCACTCGCCCGCGGGAAGCGCGTCGGCCCGCTCCTTGATCACTGCCAGCATGTCGGCGACCGTCCGGCAGTCGGCGAACTGCACCTGGGAGAGATTCTTGCCCGCGTACACGGGATGGAGGTGCGAGTCCATGAAGCCGGGGACGACGGCCCTCCCCTCGAGGTCGATGACGCGGGTGTCGTCGGCTGCGAGGCTTCGGACCTCGTCGGTGGAGCCGGTGGCGACGATCGTCTCCCCCTTGACGGCGATCGCCTCGGCGGTTCGGAAGTCGTCGTCCACCGTGTAGACGACCCCGTTCAGGAGCGCGAGGTCGGGATCCAGGACCCCCATGGGCCACACCCCTTTCGACTGATGTCGGACTTCGAACTATAGTCCTGGGGTCGGGGGCGGAACGCAACTCGGGGAGGTGAGCGGCGTTGAATCGGAGAGAGATCGCGGCGGGGCCGCGTCCTCAGGGTTGCGAACCTCCTGTGCGGTCCGACATCATACCGGCGATGGGAGGTCGACCGCTTTGACCGACGAGCAGCATCGATTCCGATCCATCGGCTCCAAGAGGAGCTTCGAGCTCGTCATCCGCGAGATGCAGAAGGCGATCACGCGGGGGGACCTGAAGCCGGGACAGAAGCTGCCCGCCGAGCCGGACCTGGCCGCGCAGTTCGGCGTCTCCCGTTCCGCGCTCCGCGAGGCCCTCAAGGCCCTGGAGCTCTCCGGCTACCTCGAGGTCCGCAGAGGGTACGGCGGCGGGACCTTCGTTTCGGCGCCCGAGTTCGAGGAGTTCACCACGGTGGCTCCACCTCCCATCTCCAGCCTCGACATCACGCGCCGCCATCTGCTCGAGGTTCGGCTGGTGATCGAGCCCCAGGCGGCGCGCCTCGCCGTCAAGGCCCCCTTCGAGGAGATCCTGAGCCTGCACGAGGCCATCCGCCACATGGAGACCTTCGACGACCGTCCCGCGCACGTCTTGGCTTCCGCGGCCAACTTCCACATCGGCCTGGCCAGGGCGTCGGGGAACCCCGTCTTCGTCTCGGTCCTGGAGGGGCTCCGCCCCGTGATGTACCGGGCCATGTCGAAGCTCGTCACCGACTCCGAGTGGCGGGAGGGCTGCCGCCTGCAGCACGAGACGATCGTCAAGGAGATCGAGAAGGGTGACGCCGACGTGGCGGAGCGCGCGATGCGGACCCACCTGTCCATGAAGGAGGGCGAAGGTGCCTGACGGAACCTACTGGAACCCCGAGATCGAGACGATGCCGTGGCTCGAGGTCGAGGCGATGCAGGGCGAGCTCCTGCAGCAGCAGCTGGCCTACGTCCACGAGCGATCTCCCTTCTACGAGTCGAAGTGGAAGGAAGCGGGGTTCGACGTGACGAAGGTGCGGTCGCTCGACGATCTCAAGGAGGCGCCCTTCACCACGAAGCAGGAGCTGCGCGACAGCCAGATCGCATCCCCCCCGCTCGGGGAACACGCCGCGGTCGACCTCGTGGACGTGATCCGGATCCACTCCTCAAGCGGGACCACGGGCCGCCCCAGCTACGTCGGAGTCACCCGGGCCGACCATCAGGTCTGGACCGAGACCATTAGTCGCGTCTACTACTGCGAGGGCGTCCGTCCAGAGGACGTCCTGATCCACGGTTTCGGGCTCGGGTTCTTCGTCGGGGGCCTGCCGCTCGCGCACGCCGTTGAGAACATCGGGGCGACCTTCGTCCCGATCGGAACCGGCGCGTCCGACCGCCTGGTCACGAGCATCCAGAACCTCGGCGGGACGATCCTCACGTGCACCCCCTCCTACGCCAACTATCTCGCCGAACACCTCCGCGAGAAGTTCGAGATGGAGCCCTCCGAGCTGGGGCTGAGGCGGATCCTCCTGGGCGCGGAGCCCGGCGGGGGGATCCCGGCTGTTCGCCAGCGGCTCGCCGACGACTACGGCGCCTTGGTCACCGAGGGCCTCGGGAACGCCGACCTGATCCCCGTGTACGGGGCCAACTGCGACGAGCTCGACGGCAACCATTTCCTGGGACCCGACTTCATGGCGCTCGAGGTCGTCGACCCGGAGACGGGGGAGTCGCTCCCCCTCGAGGACGGGGTCGAGGGCGAGCTCCTCGCCACGCATCTCAGGCGCGAGTGCGTCCCGCTCGTGCGCTTCCGCGTCGGCGATCGGGTCGTCGTGAAGTCCTCCCCCTGCGCCTGCGGACGGACCGCGCCCCGCATGACGTGCGTCGGGCGGGTGGACGACATGCTGATCGTCGCCGGGGTCAACGTCTGGCCCTCCGCGGTGAAGGACGTGATCACGGACCTGTACCCGAGAACGACCGGCGCCATGGAGATCCTGCTCGAGGCAGAGCCGCCCCGCGTCGAGCCGCCGCTGCGGATCCAGGCCGAGTACGGGCCCGAGGCGACCGACCTCGACGCGCTGAAGAAGGAGATCGAGGGGATCCTTCGCGAGAAGCTGATCGTGAAGACCGACGTGGAGCTGGTCCCCCCGGACACGCTTCCCCGCTTCGAGATGAAGGCCAAGCTGATCCGCAAGCTCTACGAGGAAGGCGAGGTGACGCGCGCATGAGCAGGTACATCGTTGCGGTCGACATCGGGGGGACGTTCTCAGACCTCGTCTCGCTCGACCGCGACACGGGGGAGATCCGGCACGCCAAGGTCCCCTCGACCCCGCCCACCTTCATCGACGGGGTGGTCAACGCTCTGGAGAAGGTCGCCATCCCGGCATCCGACATGGCCGTGTTCAAGCACGGTTCCACGATCGCGACCAACGCGATCATCGAGCGGAAGGGCGCCCGCACGGCGCTCGTCACCACCGAGGGGTTCAGCGATGTGCTCGGAGCCGCGCGTGCCGACCGGACCGACCACTTCGATCTGTCGGCGATCGAGCGCCCGCCGCTGGTGCCGAGGCGGGACGTCCTCGGCGTCCGCGAGCGTGTGGACTACGAGGGGAGCCCGGTCGTCCCTCTCGACGAGGAGAGCCTCCGCCGCGCCGTCGAGCTCATCGAGAAGCGGGATATCGAAGCCGTCGCCGTCGTCTTCCTCAACTCCTTCATGAACCCCGAGCATGAGTACCGGACCGTGCAGGCGATCCAGGAGGCCCTGCCGGACGTTTACGTGTGCTGCTCCTACGACATCCTGCCGGAGCTGAAGGAGTTCGAGCGTACCTCCACCACGACGGTCAACGCCTACATCGGTCCCATTGTCGATCGATACCTCTCCAACCTCACGAAGCGCCTCGCGGACTGGGGATTCCGGAACGACACGTTCATCATCCACTCGGGGGGCGGCGTGATGAGCCTCGATGCCGCCCGCCGGCTCCCGTCACGCACCTGCATGTCGGGGCCGGCGGGCGGCGTCGTCGGCGCCGCGTACATCGGGGGCCTCGCCGGCTTCCCGGGCGTGCTCAGCTTCGATATGGGTGGGACCTCGTGCGACGTGGGGCTCATCAGCGACGGGAAGCCCGGCCACGCCGCCGGGTGGAAGATTGAGCACAAGGTCCCCGTGCAGTTTCCGGCCGTGGACGTTTCCACGATCGGGGCGGGCGGGGGCACGATCGCCTGGATCGACCGCGCGGGCAGCCTCCGCTCCGGTCCGCAGAGCGCCGGAGCCAACCCGGGCCCCGCGGCCTACGACACCGGCGGCACCGAGCCCACGAACACGGACGCCAACCTCGTCCTCGGGCGGCTGAACCCCGGCACCTTCCTCGGTGGGGATCTCCCCCTGAAGCCGGAGCTCGCCGAGCAGGCGATCCGCACGACGATCGCCGAGCCGCTGGGACTGTCGCTCGAGGAGGCGGCCGAGGGCATCCTCCGCCTCTCCAACACGAACATGGTCAACGCGGCGCGACTCGTCACGGTCGAGCGCGGCCACGACCCGAGGGACTACGCGCTGATGGCGTTCGGGGGCGCCGGGCCGGTGCACGCCGCGTACTGCGCGAGCGAGCTCGCGATCCCGACCGTGCTCGTTCCGCTCAGCCCGGGCATCGCCAGCGCCTTCGGCCAGCTCCGCGTGGAGATCCGCGACGACTACCAGCGTCCGCTCCTCAAGAAGCACGGAGACGTCACGCCGACGCTGCTGGAGAAGGTCTTCGCCGAGATGGAGGAGCAGGCGAAGGAGAGCCTCACGCGCGAGGGGATCTCGGCCGACGAGATGCGGCTCGAGCGGACCGTGGACCTCAAGTACTACCCGCAGACGACGTACCTCAACTTCGAGGTCCCGGACGGCCCGATCGACGAGGGGACGATCGACGCCCTCGTCGAGAGGTTCCTCGAGCGGCACGAGCGAGAGTTCGGCTACTCGGTGCCGCTGGAGTTCACGAGCGTCGAGTTCGTCAACGCCAGGCTCACCGCCCTCGGCCCCGCTCCGATCGGCGAGCTGAAGCGCACGACGGAGACGGGGAAGGCCGAGGACGCCGTCTCGGGCACGCGGCAGGTCCACTTCTCCGAGGCCGGCGGCTGGGTGGAGACGAACATCTACGACCGGAGCCTCCTGCGGGCGGGCGCGTCCTTCGACGGCCCGGCCATCGTGGAGGAGGCCGACTCGACCACGGTGGTCCCGCCCGGGGCCAGGGTCGAGGTGGATGAGTACCTGAACATGATCGTGGACGTCCGCGAGATGCCGCGGACGTGAGGGAAGGAGACCGATGACGTCAGCGATCGACACGATGGACCCGATCACCTTCACGGTGCTTCGGAACGGGTTCCGCTCCATGTGCTCTCAGGGCTCGGCCCTCGTCGAGCGGGTGGCCTGGGGCCCGGTGATCACGCAGGGCCGAGACTACTCGGTGGGCATCCTCACCGCGGACGGTCGGCTGGTGGCGCACGGCACCGTGGACATTACGCCGCACATGGGGACGTTCGAGTTCTCGGTGCGCGCGGTGGTGGAGGACTTCGGCGACGACCTGGCGCAGGGCGACGTCTTCATCGTCAACGACCCCTACCGGGCGGGGACCCACAACCAGGACGTGCGGCTCGTCCGCCCCGTGTACCTCGATGACGAGCTGTTCGCGTTCGCCGTGGCCTGCGGGCACTGGTCCGACATGGGCGGTCCGATCCCGGGCACCTTCAACCCCGCCGCCGTCGAGTCGTGGGCGGAGGGCATGGTGATCCCGCCCACGCGCCTGTACCACCGGGACGAGCCGGTGAAGTCGACCTTCGAGATGATCAAGATGAACGTCCGCGTCCCCCACGAGCGGATGGGCGACGCGGCGGCGCAGCACCAGGCCACGAAGCTGATCGAGCGGCGGCTCGGCGAGTACGTCGAGCGGTACGGGAAGGAGACGGTCGCCCAGGGCTTCGAGGCGGTGATGGACTACGCGGAGAGGCTCTTCCGTGCCGAGGTGGCCGATCTGCCGGACGGCACGTACGAGTTCACGGACGCGGCCGACCACGACATCGGCACGCCCGGCCATCCGCGGGTGACGTTCCGCTGCAAGCTCGTGATCGAGAACGACCGGGTTACCGTGGACTGGACCGAGTCGGACGACGCCCCGAAGGGCCCGACCGGGCTCACCCTGCCGGCGCTCTCCAGCGCCACTTACGACGGGACCCTGCACTGCTTCCCGCACCTCGTCCCGCTGAACCACGGGATCATCCGGGCCCTCGACATCAAGACGAGGCCCGGGTCGGCGGCGCACGTGCTTCATCCCACGCCCGTGGCCGGGTACTGCTCCTCGGGGTACGAGAAGACAGACCACGCGATGATGGGAGCATGGGGGCAGGCCATGGCGGCGGCGGGCCGGCCCGAGATGATCTTCGCCGGCACGGTCAACCTCCAGAACTGCGTGATCGGAGGCATCCATCCGAAGACCGGCCAGCGGTACGTCTCCTACACGTGGTCCGAGGGCGGCCAGGGGGCGCGCAGCTACGCCGACGGCCCCAGCTTCGCCATGTTCCTGTACGGGGCCGGCGCTCAGAACCAGCCGATCGAGGTGCACGAGCGGTGGTACCCGTTCCTCTACGAGAAGTTCGAGGTCGCGGTGGACTCGTGTGGGGACGGTCGGTACCGGGGTGGCTACGGGTCGCACCGCCGCTGGCGGATGCTGGGCGACGCGGTCAACTCGATCCACGGAGATCGGGCCGAGGTCACCCCACCCGGCGTGGCGGGCGGGACGAACGGCGGGCCCAATCTGCTGATCCAGAACATGGGGACGCCCGAGGAGAACGACCTCGGGATGTTCGCCACGAACGTCCCCCTGCCCAAGGACAGCACGATCGATTTCATCTCCAACGGCGGGGGCGGCTTCGGGAACCCGCTGGACCGCGAGCCCGAGGTGATCCTGGAGGAGGTGATCGACGGCTTCCTCTCGATCGAGAAGGCGAAGGAGGTCTACGGCGTCGTGATCGATGCGGTGGACCCCGACGTGCACGACTTCCGGATCGACGAGAAGGCCACGGAGGAGCTGCGGCTCTCGCTGCGTGACCGGACGCCCCCCGTGGGGACGGGCCCCGGGGAAGCCCATCCCGACGGGCTTCGGACCGGCGAGCTGCTGGCCCAGAGCGCGGGAGCCTGAGGAGCGGTGAGGTTCGAGCGGGCGGCGATCCCTCTCGGGGCGGCGTGGTCCTCGCCGTTCGCCCGCTGGCAGGGACCGTTCGCCGAGCTGTCCAGCATCGACCTCGCCGCAAGCGTGACCACGAGGGCACTGGCCGACCGCGGTATCCCGGCGGAGGCGATGCGTCAGCTCGTGTTCGGCTGGACGGTCCCGCAGCCGGGCATCTTCTACGGCGCTCCGACGCTGGCCGGGAGGATCGGGGCGCCGGGGATCTCGGGCTCGATGGTTTCCCAGGCCTGCGCCACCTCGGTCGCGGCGATCGACGTCGCTGCGATGGCCGCGGAGGGCGGGCGTGGGCCGAACCTCGTCGTCGTCGCCGACCGCACGAGCAACGGTCCGCACCTCGTGTATCCGTCGCCCTCCAGCCGGGGGGGCACCGTTCGGTCCGAGGACTGGGTGATGGACAATTTCGCGTGCGACCCGTGGGCCGGCGAATCGATGATCGCCACGGCCGAGCACGTCGCGACGGAGGCCGGCTTCACCCGGGACGAGATCGACCGGGTGGCCCTCCTCCGGTACGAGCAGTACGAGCGGGCCCTCGACGACGACCGCGCGTTCCAGCGCCGGTACATGGTCCCCGTCGAGATCCCGCAGGGGAGGGGAGAGCCCGTCGTGGTGGAGGCGGACGCCGGCGTCTATCCCACCACGAAGGAGGGGCTCGCCAAGCTCCAGCCCGTCGAGCCGGACGGCGTGATCACCTTCGGGAGCCAGACCCATCCCGCCGACGGCGCGGCAGGCGCGGTGGTCGCGGACGAGTCGAGCGCTCGGGAGCTCGGCGATGGCGGCGTCGTCCGCATCCTGAGCTCGGGCTTCTCCCGCGTCGAGAAGGCGAGGATGCCCAAGGCCACGGTCCCGGCGGCACGTGAGGCGCTCGCGGACGCCGGTCTCGGGATCGAGGATCTCGACGTCGTCATGACCCACAACCCCTTCGCCGTGAACGACCTCTGGTTCTCCCTGGAGACGGGGTACCCGGTTGAGGACATGAACCCGTTCGGGTGCAGCCTCGTCTACGGGCACCCGCAGGGCCCGACCGGGGCGCGGGGCGTGGCCGAGGTGATCGAGGCCCTGCGGGCCAGGGGCGGGGGCGTCGGGCTTTTCACGGGATGCGCGGCGGGAGACACCGGGGGAGCTCTGGTCCTCCACGTGGACGACTAAACTCAGTCGTTGTCCGCCGCCACCCAGGCCCTTGCGAGGAGCGCGCCGAGGAGGCAGAGGACGCCCACGCCGGTCCAGGACCAAGCGTACGTGCCGGTCGAGTCCACGAGGAACCCGAAGCTCACGGGCCCCAGGGCCAATCCCGACAGGAACCCGAGATGGACCACCCCCGATGCTCGGCCGGCGTGCCGAGCCTCCGATCCAGTGACCGCGGCCAGCATCACGACGGCGTTCCAGGCGAAGAGCCCGGCCCCCGCTGCGACCGCCCCGGGCCACAGGACCCACGCACCCAGGCCCGTCGCGGAGGAGACCGCGAGCACGGCCACGACCGAGGCGAGGCTCATGGCCGC
>DASUTW010000142.1:0-5406 GCA_036374395.1 Actinomycetota bacterium | reverse complement strand
TTTCCCGTTCCAGGCTGAGCACGCCCCGAGCGAAGGAGGTCCGCCATGGCTCAGCCTCTGCCCGAGAAGCAGTGCGATCTCGTCATGAAGGGCGGGATCACCAGCGGCGTCGTCTACCCCTCGGCCGTCCTCCGGCTGAAGGACGAGTACCGGTTCCGGTCGGTGGGCGGCACCTCGGTCGGCGCGATCGCCGCCGCCATCGTGGCCGCCGCCGAGCACGGTCGGGTCGCGGGTCGGGGGACCGGGTTCGCCGAGCTCGAGGCGATGAACGAGGAGCTCCGCCAGCCCGGCCTGCTGCAGTCGCTCTTCGTGCCCAGGCGCGGCGGACGCGCCCTCTACGAGGTCGCGTCCGCCGCCATGTCGAAGCGGGGCGCGCTCCACGTCCTCCGCGTCCTGCTCCGCCACGGCTGGTGGGCCCTGGGAGGCCTCCTCCTCTGGTGGGCCTCGCTGGCCTGGGCCATGTGGTTCCTCCGGGGTCGATGGTGGCTCGTGCCCGTCCTGCTGGGAGCCTGGGCCGTGGCCGGGTTCGTGGTTGCCGCGATGGTCACGGGGCGGTGGCGCCCGGCCTTCCTCCTCGCGTCGCTCGTCCTCGCCCTCGGGTGGCCGGCCCTGGCCGCCCCCGCCGCCGTGTTGGCCCGGGGCCTCGGGGAGCTCGGGGACCAGGGGTTCGGGATCGTCAGCGGCCGGGAGGAGGGCGGCACCGAGGCCCTGGGCGAGTGGCTGCACGCCCACATCCAGCGCGCCGCCGGCCTCCCCGACGACGAGCCCCTGACCTTCGGCGACCTGGAGAGCTCGGAGATCCACCTCCGCATGATGACCACCGACGTCGCCGCGGCCCGACCCGTGCGGCTGCCCGGCGAGCTGCAGGAGTTCTCGTTCCGACCCGACGATGTGCGGGGGATCCTCCCCGAGCCGGTCGCGTCCCGCCTGATCGAACGGGGGCGCGAGCTCGCCGCCCGACGCGGCCTCCCCGATGGCGATCTCCTCCCCATGCCGCACACGGACGAGATCCCCATCCTCCTCGGGTTCCGGATGTCGCTGGCCTTCCCCGGGCTGTTCACGGCCGTGCGGCTGTGGTCGGAGCAGATCCAGGGCCCGCCGCGCGCGCACTGGTTCTCGGACGGGGGGATCTCCAGCAACTTCCCCATCCACTTCTTCGACTCGTGGATGCCCACCCGGCCCACGTTCGGGCTGTCGCTCGGACCCGGGACCGGGAAGGCCGTGGAGCCGCCGCCGAAGGCGAACGAGGCGCGGCTCCCCGGCTGGCGCCGCGTGGAGTCGCTGGGGGGCTTCGTGAAGGCGATCGTCGACACGATGCAGGAGTGGCGCGACACGATGCAGGCCGAGCTCCCGGGCTTCCGTGACCGCGTGTGGGAGGTGCGGCTCGCGGCCGACGAAGGCGGGTTCAACATCGGGATGGGGCCCGAGACGATCGCACGGCTCATCGAGAAGGGCGACGAGGCGGGCCGCTCGATCCGCGAGGAGTTCGACTGGGACCAGCACGTGTTCACGCGGTACCTGATGGCCATGCGCCGGCTGGAGCTGGGGCTCGTCGGAGGGATCGATCCCGCGGGGCGCGAGCAGCGGGGGATCCGGGCCGCGTTCGACGCCCGTCGCGAGTGGTTCGAGCGGCCCTCGCGGGTCGAGCTCTTCGACCACGACGCCGAGTGGCTGCGGAAGGCGGCGGCGTCCACGGAGCGCCTGCTCGCCGAGATGGAGGGGTGGAGGGAGTTCGGCGGGTTCGCGGGCCAGTCGCCGCGACCCCCGGGTGAGATGCGCGTGGTTCCCGACGTCTAGAGGAGGCGGGCGGCGGCGAACGAGAGACCCGTCATCGCGACGACCATCGATGAGGTCCACATGACGACGCGCCGAGCGAGGCGCTCCATCTGAGCCTGGACCTCCAAGCGAAGCGCGTCGAGGTCCCGAGTCGTCGCCACACGCAGCTCCTGGAAGTCCCGAGTCGTCGCCACACGCAGCTCCTGAAGGTCTCGCTTCGTCCCCACACGCAACTCCTGAAGGTCTCGCTTCGTCGCCACACGCAGCTGCTCGACGTCCCGCCGTGTGGCAACGTCCGCCCATCCCACGGGTGGGAGGTGCTCCATCATCGTTGCCGCCTCGTCGGACCCGAGGAGGCGCTCCAGCGCGTCGTGCAGCCGCTTCCTCGCTCGCTCATCCACCGACATCATGCGCCTCCCTCCGCTCTAGGACAACGTCGGTCGAGAGGGAGGTAGCGGACATGGTAGCCGGAGGGTGTGACGAGATGGTGGGTCAGGGGACCTGCGGGCGGGGGTGGCGCAGTGCTTCGGCGGCACGATCCACTTGCTCCCGGACCCAGATCGCTCCCCCCACCGCCTGCCGCCTGGTCTTATCCTCGTCTCTGCCGTTGGCGTGGAGGCGGCCACGCTTGGCGTAGAACCTTCCCTGCCAGTCCTTCGTCTCGATGGCGAAGACGCCCGTGGGCCCGATCACGAGGTGGTCCACGTTCCCCCCACCGATGTCGAGGTCGTGGATGACCCGGTAGCCGGGGAGCCCCTCGAGCGCCTTGGCCACGCCCGCCCGCCTCGCAGACCCCGGATCCAGGAAGTTGGGTCGAGGAGCCGGCCGTCCTTGGTCTGCCCGTCGAAGTAGAGGATCAGGAGGAGGCCGAGCAGGGCCATCGGCCAGAAGAAGAACCCCATCACGATCAGCATCAGGCCGACGGCGAAGGCTGCGATGACGACGGTCGCGATGGAGTGGCGGCGGAGCTCCAGGTGCCTGCCGGGACGATCGGACATGCTGGGCCTATCGGCGTATCTCTGGCCGAACCTTGAACGCTATGACGGGGGCTGGATGAAGTGCTTGCCGAGCGTGTCGGTCTGCTGCTGATACGAGGAGCCGATCGCCTCCCCGTACAGCACCTCGGGCTCCTCGGCCATCCGCTCGAAGGCGAGCTTACAGACCCGCTGGCCGTGCTCGATCATGAACGGCACGTCGTGCGCCCGCACCTCGAGCGCCGCGCGCGAGCCGTGGAACCGCCCTTCGCGATCGAACCCGAACCCCGGATCGAAGAACCCCGCGTAGTGGGTGCGCAGCTCGCCGCTCGTGGGGTCGTACGCGGCCATCTCGGCCGCGTAGCCCGGCGGGATGCGCACCGCCTCTTCGGACAGCAGGAGGTAGAAGTGCTCGGGCGCCAGCACGACCCGGTCGCCCTCCTCCTTGTAGACGGGCTCCCAGTACCGCTCCCACTCGTAGGCCCGGGTGCGAGCCATCTCGATCGCCGGCGCGTAGTCCTTGGCCCGGTACCCGACCCGGCCGTTTGCGTCGCCCCGGAGATCGAGCCCCAGGAAGAGCCCGTCCGCGGTGGCGAGGTCCTCGTCGGGCGCCGGCGCGCCCTCGACGAAAAGGAGCGGCTCGCGCGCGTGGAGCTCGCGGATCTCTTCGTCGGTGAGCCTCGCGCTGCCGATCGAGAGCCGAAGCTGGCTCAGCGCGAGCTTGTGCTGGACCTTGACGGTGAAGGAAAGGGGCACGACCTCGAGGTAGAGGGGGCCGTGGTAGCCGTCGCGGATCTCGTCGAAGCGGAACCCCTCGTCGGTGATGACGCGCGTGAAGACGTCGAGACGGCCGGTGGAGCTCTTAGGGTTGGCCTTGCCCCGCACGCCCGGCGGCAGGTCGAGCCGCTCGATCAGGGGAATGAGGTAGGGGCGGTTCGTCTCCAGGACGGCGCCGTCGCGGCGGAGGTCGAGCTCGTCCACGACGAACTCCTTGAGCTTCACCTCGACCGGGCGCTTGTCGGGCAGGAAGCTCGAGCGGATCCGGTAGGCGGTCTCGCCGAGGCGGAGGTCGACGCTGGCCGGCTGGATCGCCTTCTGGGGGACGCGATAGTCGCCGGCGTCGATGATGCCCTGGTCGATGGCGCGCTCGAGGGCCTGACTGGGGAGAACGCCGCGGGCGCCCTCGGGGAGGCCTAGGCGGGCCGGGGTGGTGTCCTGCGTCTGGCTCATGGCGGTCGGGCCATCATAGGGTCGCCGCGCGGACCGCCGCCAGGGTCACGCGGCCTTCGTCACGTCGGACACCTCGGCTCCCAGGTGCTCGATCAGGTCGCCCGCCGTGAGGTGGAGGTTCACGCCGTGCGCGCCGCCCCCGATCGCCACGCGCCGGTCCGGGGGGATCGACCCGTCCGCGATCACCGGCCACGCCCGCGACGACCCCAGCGGCGTGATCGTCCCTCGCTCGTAGCCGGTGGCCTCCCGGGCCTCGTCGGCGCCCGGCAGCGACAGCCGCCGCACCCCCAGGTGCCGTCGCAGCTTGGGCCAGTCGATCTCGCGGCCCCCAGGCACGAGGACGAACACGTAGTCGTCCGCTCCGCGCCGGACGACGATGGTCCGGAGGAGCTGTTCCACCTCGATGCCCTGGAGCGCCGCGCTCTCCTCGACGCTGCTCGGCCGCTCGGTTCGCACGACCTCGAAGCGCAGCGACGAGCCCTCAAGGCTCCGCAGCGCCGGCGTGTCCGCGTCCAACCCCTTCAGTCGAAGAAGCGCGTCAGCACGCCGAAGCCGTCGCCGCTCTCCACGATGCCCTTGATCCCCGGCTCGCGTCACCCTTGATCCGCGGCCGGTCCTGATGCCACCACTGGTTCCCCCTGGGTCGCGTACCGCGCTTCCCCCCGTAGATGACGTTGACGCCCCCGACGTTGTCGTTCCCGCCGACCTCGTCGAAGGGGACGCCGACGTACAGGTCGGCGTAGCCGTCACCGTTGAAGTCGCCCCACGCGCCCGCACCGTACCGAGCCCGGGTCCCGGCGCTCGCGGGGAGCGCTCCGAGAAGGGCGAGCGAGAGGACGAGGAGAGAGATGAGCAGCCGACGCATGCGAGGTCCTCCCTGGTCGAATCGCGCGAACCGTATCGACCGGAGGGGGTGAGGTCAAGGGGTCGCCGCGCTCGGCGGCCTCCGAAGGGCTGTGGATGCAAGAAAGCTCGCCCTGCCGAGCTAGGACGAGCCGTTCCTTGCCTTGGGTGTTGCCGGCCGGCTTTCCGGGCCCCTTGGTGGGCCGTTCCGACTGGCCGTGTCGAGGATACCATCGGCACGTCTCGGTGCCGGCCTGAGCGCGTCAGGCCGGCCTTCGTGCGCGGACGATCGCGCTGTACATGCGGTCGGCGACCTCGTGCGTGGTCTCGACCTCGATCTCTTCGAAGCCGGCCCGCGCCAGCCCCGCCTCGTACTCGCCGATCGAGAGGGCGCCGGCGATGCAGCCGGCGAAGTCCCCGCGCTCGGCCCGCTGCTGGGGGATGAGCTCGTCGGAGGCCACGATGTCGCTGATGCCGAGCCGACCGCCGGGCCGGAGGACGCGGTGCATCTCGTCGAAGACCCGGGACTTCTCGGTCGACAGGTTGATCACGCAGTTCGAGATGATCACGTCCACGGTGCCGT
>DASUTW010000141.1:0-7739 GCA_036374395.1 Actinomycetota bacterium | reverse complement strand
CGAGACGAGGCCGTTCTGGATGTTCTTCGGGGAGCGCATGACCTCGTGGAGCACGCCGTCGATCCGGTAGCGGATGCGCACGTCCTTCTCGGCGGGCTCCACGTGGATGTCCGAGGCGCGGTCCGCAACTGCTTGGGTGATGAGGAGGTTGACGAGCTTGACGATCGGGGCCTCCTCGACGGCGGCCTCCATCGCGTCGAGATCCACGTCCTCGTCGGCGGCGCCCGCGGCTTGATGGGCGATGTCCTCGACCGACTGGTCGAGCTTCGCGTACTTGTTGATGGCCGCGTCCACGTCGGCCGCCGTGGCCACGACCGCCCGGACCTCGAAGCCGGTGATCGTCCGGATGTCGTCCAGCGCGATCACGTTCGACGGGTCGGACATCGCCACAACGAGGGTGGAGTCCTCGAACGCGATCGGGATCGCCCGGTGGCGGCGCGCCACCTGCTCGGGCACGAGCGCGACGGCAGAGGCATCCACGCTTTGCTCGGAGAGGTCGACGAACTGGAGCCCGATCTGGTGCGCCAGCGCCTCCACGAGCTTGGTCTCGTCCACGAGATTGAGATCGAGGAGCACGCGGCCCAGCGACCGGCCGCTCCGTTCCTGCTCCTCGTGAGCCTTGCCCAGATCGTCCTCGGTGATCAGGCCCTCGTCGACGAGGACCTCACCCAGGTCCTTGGTCTTCCTCATCGGGTCCCCTCGCTCGGCATGACGTCCCTCTCGATCGGTCCCCCTCACTCATCGGGGCGATCGGAGAGGTTCTTGAACTCTCTGGCGAGGGCCACCGGATCCACCTCCCGCTCGTCTCCGGCGGGGAGGGGGAAGTGCTCGCCCGGCCCCCGGGGGGGCTCATCCTCGTCGTAGACGGGGTGGATCTCGATCTCGACCTCGGGCTCCGGGAGCGCGTCCAGGTCGATGTCGAGACCCCGCTCGGGGTCCGGCTCGGGGTCCGGCTCGGGGTCCGGCTCGGGCTCCGGGGTGGCCTCCGGCTCGGGCTCCGGGGTGGCCTCCGTCTCGAGCGGCCGGAGCCTCAGCTCGGGCGGCTTGGAGCCGTTCCGGTGACCGTTCCCTTCCTGAGGCGAGACCGTGACGGGGCCCTCACGCATGCTGGCGATCTGGATCGCCGCGGAGACCGCATCGCTCGACCCGTCGAGCTCTAGGGCGAGCGGCGCCGGCTCGGCCTCGGGATGGAGGTGGCTGCGGGGCTTCCGGCTGCCCTCCGTACGAGAGGACGTCGTCGCCGAACCCTCTCGGAGCCTCAGCTCCTCTGCCGCCCGAAGCGAGAACTCCAGCCGGTCGAGCAGCAAGCCTGGGGTTGCCGAGGGTCCGGCGACGACGATCCCCGCGTACGGACCTCGCCGGGCGACGATCCAGAGCTCGTCGCCCACGGTCAGGAATCCGCGATCGGGGTCGCCGATGGAGTGCATCCCCTCCCAGACGGCGCGGGCGGACTCCTCCCGGTCGGCCGGGTGCACCCCGAGCGTCAGGCCGTCGCGCGACATCAGCAGGCACACGCGAACGCCGTCGATCTCGGAGAGGCGCACGGCCAACGCCTCGAAGTCGATAGTCTCCCCAGGCATGTCACCCATCACATCGGCGGTCCCGTGCGGGACCTTGAGGGAAGCAGGCAGGCGGGTCAGGAAGCCGAGGTGAGCGGGCGGTCGAGCGCCGCCCGCATGGCCTCCAGAGGAGGGTCCTGGCTCGTCCACAGGCGGAAGGAGAGGGCCGCCTGGCGCAGGAGCATCCCCCGGCCGTCGTGCGCGACGGCTCCGACCGCCCGGGCCCGCCGCAGGAGCGGGGTCTCCCGGTAGACGAGGTCCACGACTACCTGGCCCGGGCGGGGGTCGACCGCGACGTCCTCGCCGCGCCATCCCAGGGGGGTCGCGTTGAGGATCACGTCGGCCTCGGCCTCGGCCGCCTCGGCGAACGGGATGACGGTGGAGGGGCCCTCGAAAAGGTCGGCCACCTCGGCCGCGGCGGCGGCGCCGCGCGCGGCTACGACCAGGCGCCCGGCCAGACCCGACAGCGCGACGGCGCAGGCGCGCGCGGCGCCGCCGCCCCCCAGGACGAGCGAGGTGAGCCCGGCGAGGTTGAGGCGGGCGTCCTCCTGCAGGAACCGCCGCAGCCCCTCGGAGTCGGTGTCGTGCCCCGTGACCGTTCCCCCCTCGATCAGGAGGGTGTTGACGGTGCCCGTCCTGCGGGCCGAGGGAGCCAGGTCGTGACAGAGGCCCGCGATCGCGACCTTGTGGGGGGCGGTGACGTTCGCCCCCCGAGCCCCCAGAGCTCGAAGGGACCCGACCCCCGCCTCGGCACGGCCGGGAGGCACCGGGAGCCGCAGGTAGACGGCGGGGATCCCCAGCGCCTCGAAGGCCGCCCTGTGGATCGCCGGCGAGGCGCTGTGCCCGACCGGCCACCCCACGACGGCGAAGACGGCCGTGCTCACCCCAGGCCGGCCTGCTCCCGGTACTCGAGGAACTCCTCGTAGGTCTCCGCGAAGGCGTGCTCGCCCGTCTCGGGGTCGATCAGCACGTAGTAGAGCCAGCCGCCGTCGGCGGGGTTCAGCGCGGCCTCGATCGAGGCCACGCCGGGGCTGGCGATCGGGCCGGGAGGCAGGCCGACGAACAGGTAGGTGTTGTACGGGCTCTCGTACTCGAGGTCGTCGAAGGTCAGCCGCTCCTTGTGCTCGGGCAGCGCGTACTGGACCGTCGCGTCGATTTCCAGGGGCATGTCCCGCTCCAGGCGGTTGTGGATCACCGCGGAGATCTTCCTGCGGTCCTTGGGGACCCGGGCCTCGCGCTCGATCAGGGAGGCCATCACGACCACCTCGTACGGCTCGAGGCCGAGCGCCTCGGCCCGCGACCATTCCAGGCCCGAGACCTCCTCCTCGAACTGCGCCAGCATCCGCCGCAGCACCGCCCGGGCCCGAACGCCCTCCGGGAAGTCGTAGGTCTTGGGGAAGAGGAACCCCTCGACGGTCTCGGTCCCCTCGGGGAGCCAGGGCTCGATCGCCCACCCGCCGCTCCTCGCCTCACGGAGGAAAGCCCTGGGGCGGATGCTGAGGCCCTCAGCCAGCGTCTCGGCCACCTCCTCGATCCGCAGGCCCTCGGGCACCGTCACCGAGAGCGGCAGCTTCTCTGGGGGCGGGCCGGCCTGCAGCAGGTCCAGGGCCTCGGCCAGGCGCATGTTGGTCCGCATGTTGTCGTACGTGCCCGCCTTGAGCTCGGCGCCGATGCCCTGGAGCCTGACCGTGATCCCGAACATGAACGCGGAGCGGATCACCCCGGCCTCCTCGAGCGCCCTTCCCATCTCGGTGACGGTCGCACCCTGGGGGATCTCGACGGTGACCTGGCGCGAGGGCCCGGAGCTCCCGGTGGCCCAGACGTAGAAGCCGAAGGCGCCGGCCAGCAGGAGGGCGAGGACGAGGAACAGAACGAGCAGGACCCTCAGTGCGCGCCCGCGTGCGCGGTGCGCTCCCCCCGCCTGTTCGAGCATCCCCGCAGGATATCGATATCGACGCCCGCGCGCCCTTCAGCCCGCGGTGCGGTCAAGGTAGGCGCGCAGGATGAGGCTGGCCGCGGCCTGGTCCACGGAGCGCCGCCGGTCGGGCCCCCGGGCCCCGGCGGCCGCCAGCCCCCGCTCGGCCTCCACCGTGCTCAGGCGCTCGTCCTGCAGGTGGACCGGCACGTCCAGGATCGCTCGGAGGCCGTCCGCCAGCTCCTCTGCATGCCGAGCCGCCGACCCCCTCTCCCCCGACAGCGAGAGGGGGTGCCCCACCACCACCTCGGCCGCCTCGTACCGCTCCACGAGGCGGGCCACCGCACGGAGATCCTGGATCCCGCCCACCACGCGGATCGTCCCCGCGGGTAGCGCCACCCTGCGGTCCGGGTCCGACACGGCCACCCCCATCCGGGCCTTCCCCACGTCGAGGGCGAGGACCCTGCCGGGCGCCGTCATCACCCGAGGAGCGCCACGAGGCGCTCGGGCAGGCCCCGGAGCGCCTCGTCGAGGGCGTCCGGCGCCCCCCCGCCGGCGAACGCGAGGTGGTCCTTGCCGCCCGCGCCGCCTCCGACGGCGCGGGCGGCATCCTCCAGCAGCCCGGGCGCCGTCACCCCTCGATCGATCAGCTCCGGCGTCGCCGACGCCACCAGCGTCGCCTTCCTTCCGTCGGCGGCGGCCAGGACCGCCGCTCCGGGGCCGCCCTGGAGGCGGTCCCGCAGTTTCAGCGCCATCTCCCGCAGCGTGCCGGGGTCCTCGTCGAGGCGCGCCACGACGAGGGAGACGCCCCCCACGTCGGCCGTCTCCCGCAGGAGCGAGTCCACGACCTCCCCCCGCTCCTGCTGGCGGAGCTCGCCGAGCTGGCTCTCCAGCTCCTTGATGCGCACCACGGCCCGCTTCGCCCGCTCCACGGCCTGCCGCGGATCCTGGGCCCCCAGGATCTCGGTGAGCTCCTCCAGGAGGCGTCGCTCTGCGTGCACGTGGGCCAGCGCGTCGGGCCCGACGAGGGCCTCGACCCGGCGCAGCCCCGACCCGATGCTGCCCTCGGAGCCGAACACCATGAGCGCCACCTCGCCGGTGTGCGCCACGTGGGTCCCGCCGCAAAGCTCCACCGAGTAGTCGCCGATCTCCACGACCCGGACCAGCTCGCCGTACTGCTCGCCGAAGAGCGCCAGGGCCCCCTGGGAGCGCGCGTACTCGAAGGTGGTCTCGTAGGCTCGCACCGCGGCGTCCTCGCCCAGCCTGGCGTTCGCGGTGGCCTCGAGCTCCTCCAGCAGATCGGGCGAGAGCCCCTCGAAGTGGGTGAAGTCGAACCGGAGACGCCCCGGGGCCACCAGCGACCCTGCCTGGCGCGCGTGCTCGCCCAGGAGGTGCCGGAGGGTCCAGTGGAGGACGTGCGTCCCGGTGTGGGATCGGGCGGTCGCCTCCCGCCTGGGGAGGTCGATCTCGGCGTGAGCCTCCTGGTCCGCGCGGATCTCGCCCTCGGTCACGGTCCCCCGGTGCACGATCACCTCGCCGGGCCCGGGAACGGTGTCGGCCACGCTCACCACGCCCGTGTCGGTGCGGATGACCCCCGCGTCTCCAACCTGCCCTCCCCCCTCCGCGTAGAAGGGCGTGCGGTCGAGGAAGAGCTCGATCTCCTCTCCCTCACCGCCCGCCTCCACGCGCTCGCCCTTCCGGACCAGCGCCAGCACCTTCCCCTCGGCCGCCGCTTCCGCGTAGCCGACGAACTCGGTGCGCCCCGCCGCGCGGGCCACCTCCAGCAGCACCCGATCGTCGGGGCCGCCCTTCGCGGCTCGGCGGGCCCGCGCCCGCTGCTCCTCCATCAGGCGCTGGAACGCGGCCTCGTCCACCTCGAGCCCGTGCTCGCGGGCCAGCTCCTGCGTGAGCTCGATCGGGAACCCGTAGGTGTCGTGGTACAGGAACGCCGCCTCCCCGGGGAAAGCCCGCTCCCCGGCCCCGCGGGCTCGCTCGGCCTCCCGCTCGAACAGCTCCATGCCCTGGACGAGCGTCCGGGCGAAGTGCTCCTCCTCCGAGGACGCCACCTGGAGGACGAACGCCCGCCGCTCCACGAGCTCGGGGTAGGCGCCGCCCAGCATCTCGACGGTTCGCTCTACGAGCGGGCGGAGGACGACGCCTTCCATGCCCAGCCGGCGGGCGTGGGAGACGACGCGGCGCAGCATCCGGCGGAGGACGTACCCGCGCCCCTCGTTCGACGGGACGACCCCGTCGGCGATCAGGAACGTCGTGGCGCGCCCGTGCTCGGCCAGGATCCGCAGCGAGACGTCCACGTCCTCGTCGGCCCCGTACCGGCGGTCGGCGAGGCGCTCCGCCTCCTCGAGGAGGGGCCGCAGCAGGTCCGTCTCGAACGCGGACCCGGCCTCCTGCAGGACCAGGGCCATCCGCTCCAGCCCCATCCCGGTGTCGATGTTCCTCCGGGGGAGCTCGCCGGCGACCTCGATGTCCGCGTCGCACTCGTTCTGCATGAAGACGAGGTTCCAGATCTCGAGGTACCGATCCTCGTCGGCCTCGGGCCCGCCCTCCACACCGTGCTCGGGACCCCGATCCACGTAGAGCTCGGAGCAGGGCCCGCACGGGCCGGCCACGCCCATGTCCCAGAAGTTGTCGGCCCTCCCCCGGCGCACGACACGGTCGGCCGGGAGGTAGGCCTTCCAGATCTCCTCGGCCTCGTCGTCGGTCTGGTAGACGGTGGCCCAGAGGCGGTCGGGGTCGATCCCGAACCCCTCGGTGACGAGGTCCCAGGCCAGGCGGACGGCCTCCTCCTTGAAGTAGTCGCCGAACGAGAAGTTGCCGAGCATCTCGAAGAACGTGAGGTGGCGATCGGTGTGTCCCACGAGCTCGATGTCGGTCGTGCGGAACGACTTCTGCGCGCTGGCCGCGCGAGGATACGGGGGTTCCTGCTCCCCGAGGAAGTACGGCTTGAACTGGACCATGCCCGCGGTGGTCAGCAGCAGCGTCGGGTCGTTCGGGATCAGCGACGACGAGGGAACGATCGTGTGATCGCGCTCCTCGAAGTGCCGCAGGAAGCGGCGACGGATCTCGGCGCCTTCCATGCGGCAAGTCTAGCGGGGGCTACTCCGGGATCGAGGAGCGGATCTCGGCCTCGACCCGGCGCATCTCCTCGCGCCCCTCGTCGAGGGCGGCCCTGAGCAGACGGCCCAGGTCGCGCGCCGTCTCGCCCACCTGCTCGCCGATGGCGGCCGGCGAGAGGCGCTCCTGCTGGCGCCGCATCCATCGGGAGAGCATCACCGCGGCCGTCACCCCCGCCCCCAGGCCCATCGCCAGCCAGAAGATCCGCTTCATCACGATCCTCGGAGGCGCCGGAAGGCCCTGGAGGCGCCGGCGCCGAACGCGATCGCCTTCACCAGCGGGCTCGAGATCGCCCGCTCGACGACCGAGGTGAGACGCTCCGCCGACTTCGTGATGCTGGCGGCGGAGACGACGATGTCGTCCACGCGGTCGAGCTCGCGGTTCACGCCCTTGACCGAGGTGGTGACCTCACCGAGCAGGGGGACGGTCTCGCTCCGGATCCCGTCGATCAGGATCTTCGTGCTCTCCAGCACGCGCACAAGCTGGACCAGCACGAGGGCGAGGAAGACGACGAGGACCGCCCAGAAGACGGCCAGGACGATCAGGGCCCAGTCACCCGCAGACATGTCGCTCCTTCGTCGGGTCGCCACATCATACCCGTGGAGGGCGGAGCGGCCGAAACGCTACTCGTCCAGGAAGCCGCCCTCGACGCCTTCCGGGAGGTGGCGCTGGCCCTCGGCCCCATCCGGGTCGCTCGGGGGATAGGCGTAGCCCTCGCCGTGCCCCAGCTCCCTGGCCCCGGCGTAGTGCGCGTCCCGGAGGTAGGTGGGCACCCGGCCGGCCCTCCGCTGGGCCTCGTCCGCCTTCCCGATCGCGCGGATCACGGCGTTGGACTTGGGAGCCCTGGCCAGGTAGACGGCGGCGTGCGCCAGGTTGAGGCGCACC
Source organism: Actinomycetota bacterium (assembly GCA_036374395.1). Taxonomy (GTDB): domain Bacteria; phylum Actinomycetota; class UBA4738; order UBA4738; family CALAEC01; genus DASUTW01. Next base: position 248 of record DASUTW010000141.1, on the reverse strand, counting down.
TCGGGGAGCCCCACGAACTCCACGGCCTGCGCGGCGGCGACGGCCACCTGGAGAGCGACGGGGTCCGCCAGGCCTACGTCCTCGGAGGCGAAGATCACCATGCGACGGGCGATGAAGCGAGGATCCTCCCCCGCCTCCAGCATCCGGGCCAGCCAGAACAGCGAGGCGTCGGCGTCCGAGCCCCGCATCGACTTGATGAAGGCCGAGGTCACGTCGTAGTGCTCGTCGCGGTCGTAGACGAGGCCTCG
>DASUTW010000140.1:0-3330 GCA_036374395.1 Actinomycetota bacterium | reverse complement strand
GGTCGCCTCGTACTGGAACCGCCCGGTGTCGGTCACGACGCCCGCGTACAGCGACTTCGCGTCCTCGTCCGACATCCCGCCTCCCATGCGCTCGATCAGCCGGAAGACGATCTCCGCCGTCGAGGAGGCGTCGGGATCGATGAGGTTGATCGTCCCGAAGCCCTCGTTCGAGCGGTGATGGTCGATGCAGATCGATACCTTCGCCCGCTCCAGCAGGTGGATCATCCCGTCGAGCCGGTTGGCGGCGGCGGCGTCCAGGGTGACGAGGACCGAGGGCTCCTTCGGCATCTCCTTCGGGGTGACGATGAGCTCGGCGTTGCCCAGCGCGTCCACCCATCGCGGCCGCTCGGCCGGGTCGTTGGGCCAGGTCGCGGCCACCTTCTTCCCCCGCCTCGCCAGGAAGCCGGCCAGCCCGAGCATCGAGCCCATGGCGTCGGGGTCGGGGTTGACGTGACACACGAGCGCCACGTCCTCAGCCTCGTCGAGGACCTGCGCGGCCCGAGCCATCGTCTTCTCGTCCAGCGTCACGTCTCCTCCTCGTGGATCCTCCGCAGCAGCTCGTCGACGCGATCACCCTCGACGACGGCCTGGTCCTCCTCGAACCGCAGCTCCGGGAGGAACTTCAGCCGGACCTGCCGCCCCAGCTCCGCCCGCAGCCGCGGGGCCGCCGACCGGAGCCCCGCGGCGGTCGCTCTCCGGTCCCGCTCCTCCCCCAGCACCGTGTAGTAGACGACCGCCTGGCGGAGATCGGGCGTGACGTCGACGCCGGTGATCGTGACGAACCCCACCCGGGGATCCTTCAGGCGCTGGACCTCCTCGGCCAGGACCTTCCGGAACTCCTCGGCCACGCGCACGGGGCGAGCGCCGTCAGTCATCGTGGCCGTGGAGGCTCGTATGGCTCGAGATCACCTCGATCTCCGGCTGACGGTCAAGGTATCGCTCCACCTCGTGCATCACCTTCTTGATCTGGTACCCCTCCCCGCCCACCGCCGACACGGCGAGCGTCGCCCGCCGCCACAGGTCCTGGTGGTCGACCTCGGCCACCGCCACGTTGAAGCGCTGGCGGAGGCCGGCCGTGAGGGACTTCACCACCCGTCGCTTCTCCTTGAGCGAGCCGGCGAGGGGGATCCGGAGATCGAAGGCCGTGAGCGCCACGAGCATCGCGACCACCCCTAGAGGGAGCGCGCGACCTCGCGGACCTCGTAGGCCTCGATGACGTCCCCCTCCTTCACGTCCTGGAAGTCCTCGAGGCCGATGCCGCACTCGAACCCCTCCTGGACCTCGCGGACGTCGTCCTTGAAGCGGCGCAGGCTCGCGATCCGCCCGTCGTAGACGACGACACCGTCCCGAACCAGTCGGGCCCGAGCGTTCCGCGTGATCGTGCCCTGGGTGACGTAGCAGCCGGCTGCCCGGCCGGCTCGCGGCACCTGGAAGATCGCCCGGACCTCGGCCCGGCCCAGCGCCACCTCCTCCTCGCCGGGGGTGAGCAGGCCCGACATCGCCTGCTTGATCTGGTCCACGGCCTCGTAGATCACCCGGTAGGTGCGGATGTCCACACCCTCCTGCTCGGCCGCCGCGCGCGCGTTCGGGTCGGGCACGACGTTGAACCCGACCACGACCGCGCTCGAAGCCTGGGCCAGCCGGACGTCGCTCTCGGCGATCGCCCCGACGCTCTGGTGGAGGATGCGGACGCGGACCTCGTCGCCCGAGAGCTTCTCGAGGGCGTCGGCGAGCGCCTCCAGCGAGCCGCGCGTGTCCGCCTTCAGCACGAGGTTGAGGTCCGCGATCTCGCCCTCCCGAGCCGCCGTCGCCAGGATCTCCTCGAGGGTCTGAGCCGGCCGCTTGGCCACGATCTCGGCGGCGCGCTGACGCGCCTCCCGCTCCTGGGCGATCCGCCTCGCCTCTCGCTCGTCCTCGGCCACCCGGAAGTCGTCGCCCGCCTCGGGGGGGGACGACCAGCCGAGCACCTGGACCGGCTTCCCCGGCCCGGCCTCCTCCACCGGGGCGGCGTGCTCGTCGAACATCGCCCGAACGCGCCCGTGGGCGGCCCCGGAGACGATCGCGTCGCCGACCCGCAGGGTCCCCTGCTGTACCAGCACGGTGGCCACCGGTCCACGCCCCCTGTCCAGGTGAGCCTCGATGGCGATCCCCCTGGAGGCCGCCCCCGAGTCGGCCTTCAGCTCCTGGAGCTCCGAGACGAGGAGGAGCGTCTCGAGCAGCTTGTCGATCCCCTCGCCACTCTTGGCGGAGACGTCCACGAACTCGTAGTCGCCGCCCCACTCCGAGGGCTGGATGCCGACCTCGGCGAGCTGCTGGCGCACGCGCATCGGATCGGCCTCGGGCTTGTCGATCTTGTTCACGGCCACGACGATGGGGACCGCGGCGGCCGCCGCGTGGTCGATCGCCTCGATCGTCTGAGGCATGACGCCGTCGTCGGCCGCCACGACCAGGACGGCGATGTCGGTGACCTGGGCGCCCCGGGCCCGCATCGCGGTGAAGGCCTCGTGGCCCGGTGTGTCGATGAACGTGATCTCGCTGCCGTCCTGCCGCACCTGGTAGGCCCCGATCGCCTGGGTGATGCCGCCCGCCTCGCCCGAGACCACGTCAGTCTGACGGATCGCGTCGAGCAGGAGGGTCTTCCCGTGGTCGACGTGGCCCATGACGGTGATCACGGGGGGCCTGAGGGTCATGCGCTCGGGGTCGAGGTCGTCGTCCTCGGGCTCGAGGTCCTCCTCGGGGGCCACGATCTCCACGGGCCGACCCAGGTCCTCCGCCACGAGCTCGATCGCATCGTCGGGGAGCGACTGGGTGATCGTCACCATCTGGCCGAGCTCCAGGAGCTTCCTGATGAGCGAGGTGGGCTCCGTCCCCAGCTTGTCGGCGACCTCCTTCACGCTGGAGCCGCGGGCGATCTTGACCCGCTCGACCTCGGGCTCCGGCGCCGGCGGAGCCGCGGCCGCGGGCTCGGCCGCCGGCTCGGCGGGAGCGGGCTCGGCCCGCGGCTCCGCCGGCGCCTCCGCCTCGGTGGGTGCGGCCTCGGTCTTCTGGGCCGGCTTGGCCTTCGTGGTCGTGGCCTTCGTGCGAGCAGCCTTCGTGGTCGGGGCCTTCTTGGAGGGAGCTTTCCTCCGGGTCGGGGCGACAGGCTCCTCGGTGACGACCTTGGGCTTCCCCGCGGGGACCGCCTTCCCCCCGGAGGCCCGCAGGCGGGGGACGGCCTCGTCGGGCACGCTGGAGGAGGCCGTCAGGCCCGAGTACCCCATCTCCTCGAGGACGCCGATGAGCTCCTTGCTCTTGACGTCCAGCTCCTTCGCCAGCTCGTGGATCCTCACT
>DASUTW010000139.1:0-2616 GCA_036374395.1 Actinomycetota bacterium | reverse complement strand
CGCGGTCGTACGTCTTGATCGTTCCTTGAGCCACGCGCGCTCCTCAGGCTTGCTTCCGGACGGCAAGTCTCTCCGGGAGGCCCATCTCGAGGCAAGTCGCCTTCGTCCGGCTGCGCGAGGAGGAGGCGAGCAGGGCGGTGAGGTCCGCGGGCCGGTCGAGGTCGAAGGCGAGCTGGGGGAGCCGGACCTCGGCGAACGGGATGTCGTGGAGCTCGGCCGCCTCGCGGTGCTTCCTGAACGAGTCGGTGCCGAATCGAGGGGGGATGGCGTCGGGGGGACGCCGGAGGAGGAGGTTCGTGCCGGAGTCCGAATCGGCGGGAGCGGCCACCACGCTGCCCAGCGTCTGGAGCGCGCGCATCAGGGCGGCGGGCGTCAGGAGGGGGAGGTCGGCCAGCACGACGGCCAGGGCGTCGGCGTTCGCGGCCTCCTCCTCGACCTGACGGATCGCCGAGACCAGGCCGCGCTCTCGCTCCTCGACCGGGCGTGCCCGCATCCGCGCCGCCTGCTGGAGGGCCGAGGGGTCGGGCGAGATCACCCAGGTCTGCCAGCCGGGCATCTCGACGCAGGCGGCGAGGACGTCCTCGAGCATGGCCAGGGTGAGCGCGGCGCGCTCCACCGGGGAGAGGATCCCGGAGAGTCGTCCCTTCGCTCTGGAGAGGTCCTTGATGGGAACGGCGATGACGCGCATGGGGGAGTCATGCTAGCGGGTCCGGGTGTTCCATGGAACCATCCCCCGCCGGTAGGATGGCGCCCATGAAGCGGGTCGAGCCCTGGTTCCGGTTCGCGGAGACGGTGCTGATCCCGCCCATCGCGCTGTGGTTCCGGTGGCGCTTCGAGGGGCTGGAGCGGATCCCGCGCGAGGGGCCGGTCCTCGTGGCGGCCAACCACATCTCCTACCTCGACCCCCTGGCGCACGGCTACTTCATCGAGAAGGCGAGGCGGCGTCCCCGCTTCCTGGCGAAGACCGAGCTCTACGGGAACCCGATCGTGGGGGCGGTGCTCCGGGGTGCCCGCCAGATCCCCGTGCGGCGCGGGTCGGGGGAGCACGCGCCGGTGGAGTCGGCGCTGAAGGCGCTGCGGGCCGGCGAGGTCGTGGTCGTCTACCCGGAGTCGACCGTGACCAGCAGGGCCGACTTCTCGCCGATGCAGGGGAAGACGGGCATCGCCCGGCTGGCGCTGGCCGCCCGCGTCCCCGTCCTGCCGATCGCCGTCTGGGGCTCCCAGCGGGTCTGGCAGCGAGGCGGCGCGCGGAGCCTCCGCTTCGGCCGACCGATCTGGGTGAAGGCCGGGGCCCCGCTCGACCTCTCGGCTCACGAAGAGGGGGCCGACGACCCGACCGTGCTCAGGAGCGCCACGCAGCAGGTGATGGACCAGTTGACGGTGCTCGTGGAGGACCTCCGGGCCCGATACCCGAAGAAGTGGGCGTGAGCCGGGTCGCGGTCATCGGGGCCGGATCCTGGGGGACGGCCTTCGCGCGCATCCCGGCGGAGAAGGACGTCGAGACGGTGCTGTGGGCCCGCCGCCCCGAGCTCGCCGTCGAGATCGGGTCTCGCCACGAGAACCCCGACTACCTGCCGGGGACGACGCTGCCTCCGTCGCTGACGTCGACCTCGGATCTCGAGGAGGCGGCGGCTCGGGCCGAGGTCCTGGTGATGGCCGTCCCGTCCCACGCCTTCCGGGAGGTGTTCCGCGAGGTGGGCCCGTTCCTCGGGTCGGAGGCCCCCGTGGTCTCGCTGACGAAGGGGATCGAGCAGGGGTCGCTGCGGCGGATGACCGAGGTGATGGCCGAAGAGGCCGAGCTCGATCCCCGCCGGGTGGCGGTGGTCTCGGGCCCGAACCTGGCCAAGGAGGTCGTGGCCGGGATGCCCTCGGCCACCGTGGTGGCGTGCGTCGACGAGGAGCGCGCCGGCCATCTCCAGGAGCTGTTCATGGCCCCGTACTTCCGGGTGTACACGAACCCGGACGTGATCGGGGTGGAGATGGCCGGCGCGCTCAAGAACGTCGTCGCGATCGCCGCGGGGATCGCCGACGGGATGGGGTTCGGCGACAACTCCCGCGCCTCCCTGATCACCCGCGGCCTGGCAGAGATCACCCGGCTGGGCGTGAAGCTGGGCGGAGCCCCGCTCACGTTCGCCGGCCTCGCCGGGATGGGCGACCTGGTGGCCACGTGCATCTCCCGGCTATCCCGGAACCGCACGCTGGGTGAGGCCCTGGGCCGCGGCCGGAGCCTGGAGGAGATCGTGGGGGAGATGCGGATGGTGGCCGAGGGCGTGAAGTCGAGTCGGCCGGTGCTGGCGCTGGCCGATCGGGAGGGGGTGGAGATGCCGATCGCCGAGCACGTGGTGAAGGTCCTGTACGAGGGGGTCTCGCCCGCGGACATGGCCGCCTCGCTGATGACGCGGGCGGCGCGCCCCGAGCTCCACGGCATCGACCCGGGACCCTCTGGCCTCGGGTAGGCTTCCCGGGATGCGAGGCTTCACCACGCGAGCGCTGGGCGGGCGGCGCGAGGACCTGGGGGACGCGGCCCCCGTCGCCCCGCCGATCCACCCCACCGCCACCTACGCGTTCGAGGACCCCGAGGTCCTGGCCGACCTGATCCGCCGGGGGAAGGACGTC
>DASUTW010000138.1:0-2817 GCA_036374395.1 Actinomycetota bacterium | reverse complement strand
TGGCGCACGGATACCTGGCGGGGAAGGCCACGGGCCCGGTGCCCACCCTGCCGGCGAAGGCGATGGGGCTGACGGAGGGAGCGTGATGGCGGACGAGCTTCGCAACTACGTCGACGGCGAGTGGGTGGACGCACGGGACGGCGGGAGGTTCGACGTGGTGGACCCCGCCACCGAGGAGGTCATCGCCACGGCCCCGGACTCTCAGCGGGCCGACGCCGAGGCCGCGATCTCGGCCGCCCGCAGGGCCTTCGACGCGGGCCCCTGGCCCCGGTCCACCGAGCGCGAGCGCGAGCGCGTGCTCCTGCGGGCGGCCGAGATCGTCCGCCGCGAGGCCGAGCGCCTCGCCGAGCTCGAGACGCGCGACTCCGGCAAGCCCCTCGCCGAGGCCCGCGAGGACATCGAGGAGGCCGCCTTCATGTTCGAGTACTACGGCGGCTGGGCCACGAAGGTCATGGGCGAGATCCCCCCGGTCGGCCCCGACGCCCTCAGCCTCGTCGTCAAGGAGCCCGTCGGCGTGGCGGGCCTCATCACCCCGTGGAACTATCCGCTGCTGATGGCCGTCCAGAAGGTGGCGCCCGCGCTGGCCGCCGGGTGCACGTTCGTCCTGAAGCCCGCGGAGCAGACGCCGCTGACCGCCTTCGAGCTCCCAGGGATCCTGGAGGAGGCCGGCGTCCCGCCCGGCGTGGTCAACGTGATCGCGGGGTTCGGGCCCAGCGCCGGCGCGCCCCTCGTCGAGCACCCCGACGTGGACAAGGTGGGCTTCACCGGCTCGGTCGAGGTGGGGAAGGAGATCATGCGGACCGGCGCCGACACGCTGAAGCGCGTCACGCTCGAGCTCGGCGGGAAGTCGCCGAACATCATCTTCGCCGACGCCTCGTTCGAGGAGGCGCTGGAGGGGACGGCCGCGGGGATCTTCGGCAACCAGGGTGAGATCTGCTCGGCCGGCAGCCGCATCTTCGTGGAGCGTTCGATCTACGACGAGACACTGGATGCGATGCGCGAGCGGGCCCGGGCCGTCCGGTTGGGGAGCGGGCTCGACGAGGGCACCACGATGGGCCCGCTGGTGAGCGAGGAGCAGCAGGAGCGGGTGCTCTCGTACATCGAGTCGGGGAAGGCGGAGGGCGCGAAGCTCGCCACCGACGAACCGCCCGCCTTCGACAGCGGCTACTTCGTCCCACCCACGGTCTTCTACGACGTGACGAACGACATGACGATCGCCCGAGAGGAGATCTTCGGGCCGGTGGCCGCCGTCCTGCCGTTCGACGACCCGGAGGAGGTCGTGCGGCTCTCCAACGATACGACCTACGGGCTGGCCGCGGCGGTCTGGACCCGTGACATCACGAAGGCCCTTCGGACCGCGCGAGCCCTGCGGGCGGGCGTGGTATGGATCAACGACTCACAGCCCGCGCCGACCGAGGCCCCGTGGGGCGGCTACAAGCAGTCGGGGATCGGGCGCGAGCTCGGACCGCAGGGCCTCGAGGACTACCTCGAGACGAAGCACATCTACGTCAACCTGGCGGAGTAGCGGCGCGCTCCCGGCGGAGGGCGAGCAGCCCCCCGGCCAGGATCCCAAGCGTGGTGGCGACGAGGGCGACCATCGTCGCGCGCAGGCTCACCGCGTCGGCGAGCCAGCCCATGATCGGCGGCCCCACCACGAACCCCGTGTAGCCCACCGTGGTGATCGCTCCCACCGCGAGCCCCGACGCGGGTCCCGCCTCCTCGGCCATCCCGTAGGCGGCCGGGGCCGCCGAGGCCAGGGCCAGCCCCAGCCCGAGGAACGCGAGGCTTGCCACCACGGGGCTCTGCGTGGCCACCGCGATCAGCCCGGCCGCCAGCGACCCCAGGCCCGACAGCAGGATCGTGCGGGCGTACCCGAGCCGGAACGAGCCCGCCCCCACGACCCTCCCGATCGTGATCGCCCCGGCGAAGGCGGCGAACCCCGCCGCGCCTGCCAGCGTGCTCGCCCCGAGCGTCTCGCGGAGGAAGATCACCGACCACACGTCCATCGAGCCCTCGATGAAGAAGGCGGCGGCCACGACGAGCGCGGGGACGAGGAGGAAGCGAGCCTTCCGGAACACGGCCAGGGAGACGCGGCCGGGCTCCCGCGGGGTGTGGGCGGCGCGCAGCCCTCGGGACCGAAGCGCGGTGATCGCGGCACCGATCTGGAACACCACCGAGCCGAGCACGACGGCCCGGAACGAAGCGCCCGCCGTGACGGCGATCCCGGCACCGAGGGACCCCACGACCCCGCCGGCCCCGTAGGCGGCGTGGACCCACTGGAGGACGGGCGAACGCGAGCGCTCCTCGATCTCGTAGGCGGCGGCGTTCACGAAGACGTCGACGAGGCCCGTCCCGAAGCCCAGCGCCATGAAGGCGATGGGCAGCCATCCCGCGGAGGTCAGGACCATGAGCGCCGATCCGACCGCGTGCGCCGCCATCGCCCAGCCGACCGTCCAGTGGCGGGGGAGCGGCTCCATGCGCGGCGCCAGGAACGTCATCACGAGGATCGCCACGAGCGAGAGCAGCGTCCACCAGATGCTCACCCTGCCCGGCGTGAGGCCGTGGTGCCGGAGGAAGTCGGCGAACACCACCACCCATGTCCCCCAGAACGACCCGAAGGCGAGGTAGGCGAAGAGCAGCGGGCTCATCCCCGCTCGGCTCCTCGCTCCCGTCCTGGCCATTGCCCCCTCCTCGATCGGTCCGTATGATATTGAATGGCCGTTCAAAGATGAAGGAGCGAGCATGGATCGTCTCGATCAGCTGATCGAGGAGCAGGAGCGGATCTTCCTCGACCGTCAGCCCGCCTCCAGGGCCCTC
>DASUTW010000137.1:0-3849 GCA_036374395.1 Actinomycetota bacterium | reverse complement strand
CGGATGCGGGAGAGCTGCGAGAGCTGCCAGGCCGAGCTGCGCGTCGCGGATTCCTACCTGGCCCTCGAGGAGACTCAGGAGCTCGAGGTCGTGCGATGGGAGTGCGCGAGGTGCGGCTCGGAGCGCGAGTCGGCCGACCGGGTCCCCGAGACGGAGCGTCGGGTCGCCTGACTAGGCCGACGCCCGAGCCCGCTCCCCCAGCTCGCGGATCACGTTCGCGATCAGGTCCACGTCGTCCTCGGCGGTCCGCCAGTTGACGAGCGCCGGACGGAAGGCCGCCTTCCCCTCGAAGGTCGTCGTCCCCACGTAGAGGCGGCCGTCCGCCATCACGTCGCGTCCGATCCGCTCGTTCAGCTCGTTGAGCTCGTCCTCGGGGGCGTCCTGTGGCCGGTAGCGGAAGCAGACGATGTTCAGCGGGACGTCCGCCAGGAGCTCGAAGTCGGGCGCCTCGTCCACGTAGCGGGCGACACGCTGGGCGAGGTCCAGGTGGCGCTCGACGATGCGCCGGTAGCCCTCGCGGCCGTACGCGCGCAGGGTGGCCCAGACGGCCAGCGAGCGAGCCCGGCGCGACGACTCCGGCCCGAGGTTGAAGAACACAGGCCGCTCCTCGTCGGGGCCCGGGAGGTAGGCGGCCGCGACCGAGAACACGCGGCCCAGCCGCGAGGGGTCCTTGAGGAACGCGAAGCCGGTGTCGTGCGGGACGTTGAGCCACTTGTGGCCGTCCGAGATCACGGAGTGCGCGCGCTCGATCCCGCTCACGAGGTGCGCCGACCGCGGCGAGACCGCCGCGAAGAGCCCGAACGCGCCGTCCACGTGCAGCCAGGCCCCATGCTCCTCGCAGAGGTCGGCCATGGCGGCGATCGGATCGAAGTCGCCCGTGTTGACCTCCCCCGCGTTCCCGATCACGATCGCCGGCTGGCCCCCGAGGCCGACCAGCTCGCGCTCCAGCGCACCGAGGTCGAGGCGCCCCGCGTCGTCGCGCGCCAGGCGCTTCACCCGCTCCCGGCCGATCCCCATCATCGCCAGCGCCTTCGTGGCGCTGGGGTGCACGTACCCGCTGGAGAACACGGGGACGGGGGGCAGCTCGCCCAGCCCTTCGACGTCCACGTCGACCCCGTGCCGCTCGGCCCACCAGCTCCTGGCGCACGCCAGGCCGGCGAAGTTGGCCATCGTCGCGCCCGTCGTGAGCACCCCGCCCCAGCTCTGCGGCAGACCGAAGAGGTCGCGGAGCCATCCCACCGCCACCCTCTCCAGCCGGGCGGACCGTGGTGAGGAGTCCCAGGCCCCGGCGTTCTGGTCGTAGGCGGAGGTCAGCCAGTCGGCCCCCATCGCCGCGGGCGTCGTCCCGCCGATCACCCAGTGGAAGAAGCGGGGGCCGGACGACCGGATCAGGGCGTCGGTCCCCTCGAGGAGCTCGCGGATCGCGGCCGGCCCGCCCACGCCCTCCTCGGGCAGGGGCCCGTCGAAGGCCAGGGCGGCCTCGTCCGCTCGCTGGGTCCGCACCGGCTCGTCGGGAAGCGCGTCGAGATAGCGCTCGGCCTCCTCCCGGGCCAGGTCGAGGATCTCCTTCTGCTCTCGCGGATCGGGGTCAGACATCGGCACCTCCGTGGCGCTCCAGGCCCAGGTGGATCAAGCGGTCGATGAGATCCGGGTACGGGAGGCCCGAGGCCTCCCACATCTTCGGGTACATCGACACCTCGGTGAACCCTGGGATCGTGTTCACCTCGTTCAGGTACAAACCGCGAGGGCCCAGGAGAAAGTCCACGCGGGCCATCCCCGCGGCGTCCACGGCCTGGAACGCGGCGACCGCCATCCGCTGGACCTCCTCCACCGTCTCGGGCGAGAGGTCAGCCGGCACGATCAGGCGCGTGCGGTCGTCCAGGTACTTGGAACGGTAGTCGTAGAATTCCCCGGCGGGCACGATCTCCCCGGGGACGGAGGCCACCGGCTCGTCGTTCCCCAGGATCGCGCACTCGATCTCCCGGGCGTCCTCGACCGCCGCCTCCACGACGGCGCGTCGCCCGTGGCGGAACGCCTCCTCGAGCGCGCCGGGGAGGTCCGCCAGCGACTTCACCTTCGACACCCCCACCGACGACCCGAGGGCGGCCGGCTTGACGAACAGCGGCACGCCGAGCGCCTCGGCCCGGGCCTCCACGGCCTCGGCGTCCTCTCCCCACTCCACGCGCGAGGTCACGAGCCACGGCGTCAGGGGGAGGCCGGCGGCGCGGAACAGCACCCTGGCCACCGACTTGTCCATCGCCACCGCCGAGGCCAGCACCCCCGCCCCCACGTACGGGATCCCGGCAAACTCGAGGAGCCCCTGGATCGTGCCGTCCTCGCCATAGGGGCCGTGGAGCACGGGGAAGACGACGTCCACTGGGATCCGTTCGCCACTGGAGCGGACGAGGGCGGGCTCGCCCGCGCCGGCGAGCGTGACGGGCTCCCCGCTCCCCGGCTCGATCGCAGGCAGCCGGTCGGCGTCCGGATCTCGGGGCGGCGGGCCCTCGAGCAGCATCCAGCGGCCGTCCTTGTCGATGCCGACGGGCACGACCTCGAAGCCCTCGCGGTCGATCGCGCCGATCACGGAGGCGGCCGAGACGCACGAGACCTCGTGCTCCGCGGACCGGCCGCCGAAGACGACGGCGACGCGGATCACGCCTTCTCCAGCGCTTGGCGGAAGTCCGCCAGGATGTCCTCGGCGTCCTCGATCCCTGTGGACACCCGGACGAAGCCGTCGGTGATGCCCAGGGCCTCGCGCTGCTCCTTCGTCATCTGGGTGTGGGTGACGGTCGGCGGGTGGACGACGAGCGTCTTCGTGCTCCCCAGGCTGGGCCCGACGAGCGCGACCTCCAGGGACTGCTGGAACCTCCGGCCCGCCTCCAGGCCGCCGGTCAGCTCGAACGAGATCATCCCCCCCGGCGCCCGGAGGATCCGCTCGGCGACCTCGCGGTCCGGGTGCGACGGCAGGCTCGGGTACCAGACGCGCGCCACGGCCGGGTGCCCCTCCAGGAGGTCGGCCAGCGCCCGGGCGTTCTCTACGTGGCGATCCATCCGGAGGGCCAGCGTCTCGATGCCGCGCATCGTGAGCCACGACTCCCAGGCGTTCGCGGTGCCCCCGAGGTCGACCGACATCTCGCGGACCTCGTGCAGGAGCTCGTCGTCGCCCACCGCGATCCCCCCCGTCAGGTCGGAGTGACCCCCGAGGTACTTCGTGGTCGAGTGAACGACGACCGCGGCGCCGAGCTCCAACGGGCGGCAGAGGTAGGGGCTGGCGAACGTGTTGTCCACGACGAGCGGCACCCCGCGCTCCCGGCACCCCGAGCCGAGGGCCTCGAGGTCGGGCACCTGCAGCGTCGGGTTCCCGATCGTCTCGGTGTAGACGAGCTTCGTCTCGGGCCGGATGACGGCAAGCATCTCCTCGGTCCGGTGGCTCTCCGCGAACGTCACCTCCACCCCCCACCGGGGGAGCAGCTTGGAGAGGGTGGAGAAGCTCCCGCCGTACAGCGAGGGGCTCGACACGACGTGGTCTCCCCTCCCCGCGAGGGCGGCGAAGGTCGTGACGATGGCCGCCATGCCGGATGAGAAGGAGACGGCCCGCTCCCCGCCCTCCAGCTCGGCCATCAGGCGCTCGAGCAGGTCGCGGGTGGGGTTGTGCCACCGCGTGTAGACGTAGCCGACGTCCTTCCCCCGGCGGATCAGGTCGGCCAGGACCCCGGGGTCCTCGAAGGCATAGGTGGCGGTGGGGTGGATCGGCGGGGCGACGGGGACCGCGTCCCCCAGGTCCTCGCGCCGCCCGCCCAGCGCTCGCGTGGTGAAGCCTCGCATCCCGGGAAGCCTACCCGAGGCCAG
>DASUTW010000136.1:0-3456 GCA_036374395.1 Actinomycetota bacterium | reverse complement strand
GGTGGGGGCGGCGGGGTTCTTCTTCCTGCTGCGGGCCCGGGCGGCGGTGGCCCGCGCCGGCTACTCGACGAGCGTCTCGTAGACCTGCGGCTTCAGCGTCCCCACGAAGGGGAGGTTGCGGTAGCGCTCCGCGTAGTCGAGGCCGTAGCCCACGACGAACTCGGGGGGGATCTCGAACCCCGTGTACCTGATCGTGACCGGGACCCGGTCCACCTCGGTCTTGAGGAGGAGCGCGGCGACCTCGAGGGTGGCGGGCTTCCTCGCCTGGAGGTTCCGCAGGAGGTACTGGAGGGTCAGCCCCGAGTCCACGATGTCCTCGACGACGAGGACGTCCCGCCCCTCGATCTCGTGGTCGAGGTCCTTCAGGATGCGGACCACCCCGGACGACTTCGTGGCGGCGCCGTAGGACGAGATCGCCATGAAGTCGAACTGGATCGGGAGGCGGATGTGTCGGGAGAGGTCGGCCATCAGCACGAACGCGCCCTTCAGCACGCCCACGAGCACGAGGTCGTGACCCCGGTAGTCATCGGTGATGCGCTCGCCGAGCTCCTTCAGCTTGGCCTGGATCTCGTCCTCGGTGATGAGGACCCGCTCAATGTCCTGCTCGTACTCGGCCACGTGGCCCGTCAGTGTAGACGCCCGGCCGATGCCGTCGCCCATCAGATCGCCTCCCCCGCCGGCCTGAGCCGAACATACTCCCTGTCCCGCCGCCCCATCAAGGCGCCGGGCAGATCGATCCGGCGGCCGGGGCGGCCGCGCGCGAGGTCGAGGAGCGCCTCGACGTGGACCGCCTCGACGTCGGCGGTCCAGGAGCCCGCCATGGCCGCGGCCACACGGAGCGCGTCGCGCGCCACCCGCGAGGCCACCGCCGGCACCAGCGCTCGGAGGCGCGCGACGCGCATCCGGACCTCCCCCTCGTCCACCTCCACGACCTCGCGCGCGGCCACAGACGCCACCTCGTCGAGGTAGGCGGCGTCCTCTCGGACGTTGGCCGCGACCCGGGCGAGCGTGGCCCGCAGGTTCCGGTCCAGGTCCCGCTCGAGACGTGGCAGCGTGCGGTGTCGGACCCGGTTCCGGAGGAAGCGCGGGTCGAGGTTCGTGGGGTCCTCGCGCGGCCGGAGGCGCAGCGACCGGCAGAAGGCCTCGACCTCCTCCCGAGTGACATCGAGCAGCGGCCGGACCACGGTCAGCGCGAGCGGCGGCACCGTGGCCACCGGATCCATGCCGGCCACCGCCTCCAGACCGCCCCCTCGGACCAGGCCCAGCAGGACGGTCTCGGCCTGGTCGTCCCGCGTGTGGGCCACGGCCGCCCGCTCGATCCCCCGCTCGGTGGCGACCTCGGTCAGGGCCGCGTATCGAGCGAGCCGGGCCCAGGCCTCCGGGGACTCTCCGCGAGCCGGTCCGCCGCCCGCTGCCCGGAGGTGGAACGGCAGGCCGAGCCTCCGGGCCTGGCGCCGCACGTAGGCCGCGTGCTCGCCGGAGGTCCGGTGGAGCCGGTGATCGAAGTGGAAGACCTCCAGGCGGATCCTGAGCAGACGCCGGAGACGGTGAAGGGCGTGGAGCAGGCAGATCGAGTCCGGGCCGCCGGAGCAGGCCACGAGCACCGCCCGTCCGGGCGGCAGCATCTCGTGCCTTCGGATCGTCCGGGTCGCTCGCTCCAACACCCGCGCGACGGCGGGCGGGCGCCCGGCCATGTCAGACGACCCGGCGGACCCAGGCCTCGGGGTCGGTAACCTCCTCCAGCGTGGGGAGGCGCTCGGGCCCATCCCACACCCGGTTGAAGCCCTCCTTCCCGGCCCGCTCCACGACCGCCGCGATGAACCGCTCGCCCTCGCCGTACTGGCGCACCTTGGCGTCGAAGCCGATCGCTCGCTGGAAGGCCCGCCCGGCGCCCGCGGACCGGCGCCGCTCCCGCAGCACTCGCTCGAACCTGGGGGCCCCCCGGATCCGGCCCTCCGAGAGGACGTGCATCACGTGGTTGCCGTGCCCCTCGAGGAGCGACATCAGCGCTTGCATCCTCCGGAAGGTGTCGCGCTGCTCCGGCGTCATCAGGAGGAAGAGGATCCCCACCCCGCGCCAGGCGGGGCTCCGAGCCGCCTCCTCGCGGGCCCTCCGGAACGCCTCCAGCAGGCGCCGCGGGTCCAGGTCCAGCGACTCCACGTACTCGTCCACGAGTCCCCGGAGGTAGCCCCGGAGCCACGGCACGCCGTCGAACTGGAAGCGGTGCGTCACCTCGTGCAGCGAGAGCCACAGCCGGAACTCCTCCGGCTGGAGCCGATGGCGCCGCTCCACCGAGATCACGTTCGGCCCCACGAAGTAGAGGAGGTCCCGGTCGTCGGGGGGTAGGAAGAGATCGTACTGGCCCAGGACCCGCCTGCTCAGGTAGCCGAGCAGGCCCCCCACCTGGGCCGCCAGGAACTTCCGGCGGACGGCGGCCATCGGGCCGTCCCCGCCGCTCGTGAGGCGGTCGGCGACCGGGTCCAGGAGCGTCTCGAAGCCTCGGACGTTCTGCCGGACCCACTCGTCCCGGGTCATCACCCAGGGGCGCGTGGCCGGCCCGTCGATCGCGAGCCCCGTGAGGTCGGCGACGAGCGCGTCCGCCCGCGACACGGCCTCCGCGAAGTCCTCGCTCAGGCGCGCCCGGTCGACGGGCGCGATGATCGGGCCCTCTCCCGAGAACGTGACGCCGATCCTGCGGGCCGTCCCCCAGTCGGCCAGCTTCGCCGCGGCCCCCATCCTCAGCCCGACCGACGGGCGCGGTGGGCGGCGGCTTTGGCCCGTCCCTCGGCCACCTTGGGGGAGACGCCCTTGTCGAGCTGCTCCTTCAGGACACGCTCGTACACGTCGTCGGCGTCGCCCGCGGGCTCGGCCTTCTCCTCGGGGGCCTGGGCATCCGCGGCGGGCTCGGGGGTCGGCGCCTCGGCCTCGGGCTGTGGCTCGGCCTCGGGCTGTGGCTCGGCCTCCGGTTCAGGCTCCGGCTCCGGCTCCGGTTCGGGTTCGGGCTGTGGCTCGGGCTCGGGCTCCGCCGCAGGGGCCTGCGCCGGGGCGGGGGCCTCGGCAGTGGCCGTCGCCGCCGGGGCCGGGGCGGCCGCCGGCGCGGCGGCGAGGGCGGGGGCGGGGTAGGCGGGCGCGTTCACGCCGGCGTAGGCGCGGGGGCGCTCCGGGATCTTCGGCGCCTCCTCCTTCCCGAAGAACCGAGGGGAGAACCGAACGTACCGCAGGGCGATGAAGGCCACGAGGCCCAGGACCGCCAGGGCGAGGGGGATCGCGAGCCACCAGGTCCAGGGGCGGACCACGTCGGGCTCCTCGCCGGGGGGCGGCGTCTGCCCCCAGGCGAGCAGGGGGATCAGCACGATGGAGATGAGGACCACCGTGGGGATCAGCCACCGCAGACGGGACCCGCGCATCGGCGCGGATTCTAACAAATCCCCGTTCACGGGCCTCCCGCGATCGTGT
>DASUTW010000135.1:0-4689 GCA_036374395.1 Actinomycetota bacterium | reverse complement strand
GGGACGGCGGTCTTCCTCTATGGGGGCCTGGTCTTCCTCCAGGCGGCCGTGCGCGAGCTCCGGGCTCGCCTGCCGGGGATGATGGTCCTCATCGCCCTGGCCATCACCGTGGCCTTCGTCTTCTCCTGGGTGGTGCAGCTGAGGCTCATCGACGCGGAGGCCCTCTGGTGGGAGCTGGCCACGCTCGTGACCATCATGCTCCTGGGGCACTGGATCGAGATGCGCTCGATCACCCAGGCGCAGGGCGCGCTCCAGGAGCTGGCGAAGCTCCTTCCCGACACCGCCACCCGGGTCACGGACGCGGGAGAGGAGACGGTTCCCGTCAACGACCTCAGGGACGGGGACATCGTGCTGGTCCGCCCCGGCGAGAGCATCCCGGCGGATGGCGTGGTTCGCAAGGGGGAGAGCGACCTCAACGAGGCCATGATCACCGGCGAGTCCAGGCCGGTGAAGAAGGAGGAAGGCGACGAGGTCATCGCGGGAACCATCAACGGCGAGGGCTCCCTCCGGGTGGAGGTCACGGGGACCGGGGAAGAGACGAAGCTCTCCGGGATCATGCGCCTCGTGGCAGACGCCCAGACGTCCAAGTCTCGGGCCCAGCACCTGGCCGACCGGGCGGCCCAGATCCTCACCGGGGTGGCCATCGCGGCGGGGGTGATCACCCTCATCGTGTGGCAGCTCCTCGGCGCGGCGATCGACTTCTCCATCGTCAGGACGGTGACCGTGCTGGTCATCGCCTGCCCACACGCCCTGGGGCTGGCCGTCCCCCTTGTTGTGGCCATCTCCACCACCCTGGGGGCGCAGAACGGCCTCCTGGTGCGGGATCGGCGGGGGCTGGAGGAAGCCCGGAACGTGGACACCGTGATCTTCGACAAAACGGGGACGCTCACCCTTGGGGAATTCCGCGTGGTGCGGATGGACGTGGCCAACGAGACGTCGGAGGAGGATGCTCTCCGGGTCGCCGCCGCGGTGGAGTCCGAGTCCGAACATCCCATCGCCCGGGGGATCGTGAGGACGGCGGAGGACCGGAGGCTGGACGTGCCCTCGGCGGAGGGGTTCCGGGCGCTGACCGGGAGAGGCGTCGCCGCCTCCGTCGACGAGACCGAGTACCACCTCGGCGGCCCGGCGCTCCTCCAGGCGGAGGACGCTCGGGTGCCCGAGCACCTCGAGAAGGCGGCCTCGGCCGCGGCGGACCGCGGGCAGGCCGCGATCTACCTGCTCGGCGACGGCGAGGCCCTGGCGGTCTTCGCCGTGGCCGACGGGATCCGGGAGGAGAGCCGCGAGGCGATCCGCGCCCTCCACGACCGGGGCATCGAGGTTGCGATGCTCACCGGCGACGCGCAGGCGGTGGCCGACGCGGTCGCAGAGGAGCTCGG
This sequence comes from Actinomycetota bacterium, assembly GCA_036374395.1. GTDB lineage: Bacteria > Actinomycetota > UBA4738 > UBA4738 > CALAEC01 > DASUTW01. The sequence continues at coordinate 3,313 of DASUTW010000135.1, read as the reverse complement.
GATCGATCGGGTGTTCGCGGAGGTGCTTCCCGAGGACAAGGCGTCCAAGGTGAAGGAGCTCCAGGGGCAGGGCAAGCGGGTGGCCATGGTGGGGGACGGGGTGAACGATGCGCCGGCCCTCGCCACCGCCGAAGTCGGCATCGCCATCGGGGCGGGGACGGACGTGGCGGTGGAGGCCGGGGACATCGTGCTGGTGCGCTCGGACCCTCGCGACATCCCCCGGATCGTCACTCTCTCCCGGGGGACGTACCGCAAGATGCTCCAGAACCTGTGGTGGGCGGCCGGCTACAACATCTTCGCCATCCCCCTGGCGGCCGGGGCGCTTGCCGCGTGGGGGATCTTGCTGACACCTGCCCTGGGTGCCGTGTTCATGTCCGCAAGCACCGTGATCGTGGCGATCAACGCACAGTTCCTGAGAAGGGCCCGCCTGTGACTGCTTCCCAGAGACCTTTCACCTAGCCAGGAGACAAGAAGCCAACCAGGCACCCCCACCGGCCCCGCCCGGGTGCTGGCAGGGCCGGCCGGTACCGGGCACCCACCGCCCGAGATCGTGAGCCGTTACCCGACGTGCCGATGCTCCCTCTTCACACGGGGGCGTCCGTCGTTCATGCTGTCCGGAACCGGAGCAAGGAAGGAGAGACTATGCTTCCCGCGCTCGCCCGCGGCCGCAGGGTCGCCACGATCGTGGCGATCACGGCCGCGCTCATGATGTTGGGCCAGACGGCCCAGACGGTCCCCGTGTCCCTGGACGGAAGTAACTCGGAGGTGTGGCTCTTCGGAGCCGGCCACACCAGATGGGACGTGGACAACAACGCCTTTGCATGCGAGGCCGACCTCCCCGGATACGCACCGGTTGACGATGGGGAGATCGGGCTCGGCACGGGTCGGACGGACGCTTTCGACGGGGGCCTCCTGCTCATGGTCGGTCCGCCCACGGGACAACCGGACGACGCAACGACGTTCCACGACAGCGACAGCATCGTCGACAAGGTGGGCGAGCAGGTGAAGGCCGGTCCGGAGCTCCTGGAGGGCCTTCGGGTGACTCGACTGGATCGCGTCCTCCCGAAGACGCCCACGATGCGAACCCTCGTCGCCCTGCGCAACACCACCGGCTCGGCGAAGGCCCGAGATATCTACCTGGACTCGGACCTCGGCTCGGACTCGAACACGGAGATCCGCGGCTCGAGCAACGGGTCGGCGACCCTCCTCGCCACCACTCGGTGGGCGGTCACCAGCGACAGCGCGACCGACCCGGGCGACCCGGTGGTCACCCACGTGCTGTGGGGGAAGAAGGCCCCACGCAGGACGACGGAGGTTCTCGAGAGCCCCTCCGGGGCCAACACCTGCATGGTGATCCGGATGCGGATTCGGGTGCCCCGGAAGAGCGTCCGCTACCTGCTGTTCTTCGCCGAGATGACCCCCACGAACATCGCCGGGGTGAACGGCGCGGGGAAGTTCAACAAGAGGAAGCTGAACAAGGCGCTCCTGGCCGGCATCGGCAAGAAGGTGAGGGGCAGGATCCTCAACTGGAAGCTGACGTAAAGGGAGGGGAGGGGGGCCGGCTGGAGCCTGGAGCGGCGGCGACCCGATCGGCGCGCGTCTATCCTCTCGGGGTGATCATCGACGAGCCGGTGCGAGGACGCTACGCGTACCTCGAGCATCCCTGGCTCTTCGGCCTCCCGCCCCACGAGCAGATGCGCCCCTTCATCGAGCGCACGGTGCCGCTCCCCCCGATCCATCATCTGACGGGCCTCGCGCCGCTCGAGTCCTCGCCCGCCTCCGCCACCTGGTCGATGCCCGCGAGCCCCTGGTGGCGGTCGGCGGCCGGCCTGTTCCCGGGCGGGGCGATCGCCATGGTCGTGGACGCCGCGCTGGGGATGGCGATCTACGGAAGCCTTCCCCCGGGGACCGCCCTGGCCACGTCCGAGCTGACGCTGAACTTCGTGCGCCCCGCCACGCCGGCCAGCGAGCGGCTGCTGGCCACGGCGGGGTTGATCCACGTCGGGTCGCGTCAGGGGCTCTCTGACGCTCGGGTCACCGACGATCACGGCCGACTGATCGCCCACGCCAGCTCGCGATGCGTCCGCCGCTCGCTGCCCTTCGACCCTCCCGAGCCGCCGGCCACCCTTCCTTCCTTCGAAGAGCCGGACCAGGACCCGCCCGACCCCTACCTCCGTCCGGCCGAGGGGGAGGTCATCCCCCAGGAGGAGTGGGATGCGCTCCCGGGCCTCGAGCTCGTCAGTTCGTGGATGAGCGGGAAGCGCGAGACCCCGCCCGTCTGCCGGCTCTCCGGGTGGCGGCTGATCGAGGTCGACCGCGGCGAGGCGAGCTGGGCCATGCCCGCCAGCGAGTGGTACTGCACGGCCTTCGGGACCTTCTACGGGGGAGCGGTCGCCCACCTGCTCGACGGAGCGATCAACACGGCGCTGACCTCGACGCTGCCCGCGGGCTCGTCCTTCGGAACGCTCGACCTCAAGGTGAACTTCCTCCGGCCGGTCACCCCCGATGGAAGGGACCTGGTCGCCCGGGCCAAGGTCGTGCATCGAGGCCGGACCGTGGCCGTGACCAGGGCGGAGATGGACGACGCCGATGGGAAGCGGATCGCGATGGCCACCGGCAGCGCCATGATCCTGCCGGGCGTCCCCTGGAACGCCGCGAAGCCCCAGGAGACCCTCGACGAGGCGCCGGACGAGGAGAGCTGACCCGAGCCTCCGCTTGACAGGCAAGTCACTACTTGCCTATCGTAGGCCGCACGTGTGTCGGATGTGTACAGGGCGATCGCCGACCCCTCGAGGAGAGCCATCCTCGACGAGCTGGTCGACAGGGACGGGCAGACGCTGTTCGAGATCTGCGCCCGTCTGGCCATGAAGCACGGGCTCACCTCGTCTCGCCAGGCCGTCTCCCAGCACCTCGCCGTGCTGGAGGAGGCGGGGCTCGTGAGGACCAGGCGGGAGGGCCGGTACAAGTTCCACTTCCTCGACACACGCCCGCTCGGCGAGGTGATCGAGCGGTGGCCGATCGAGAGGAGGGGGCCATGAGGATCAACCTGACGTCCGTCTACGTGGACGACCAGGAGAAGGCCCTGCGCTTCTACACGGAGGTGCTCGGGTTCCAGAAGAAGACCGACATGCCGCTCGGCGAGGGTAACCGGTGGCTCACCGTCGTCTCGCCAGAGGATCCCGACGGCCCCGAGCTGCTGCTCGAGCCGAGCGAACATCCTGCGGCGACGCCGTTCAAGGAGGCGCTCGTCTCGGACGGCATCCCGTTCACGTCCTTCGCCGTGAAGGACGTTCGGGCCGAGGCGGAGCGGCTG
>DASUTW010000134.1:0-4415 GCA_036374395.1 Actinomycetota bacterium | reverse complement strand
GCAGGATCGCTCCGAAGACGAGCCGGCCGACGGGGATCCCGCGCTCCTCGGTCATCGCCTCGCTCCCATGATCACGGCCGCGCCGGCCACGATGAGGACGAGCGGCCAGAACACCCTCGAGAAGTAGGGGATGAAGCGCGAAGCCAGCAGGATCCCCCCTATCGCGATCAGCGCCCCGCCCAGCACGAGCCGGGTGGTGGCCGCGTCCATGGCCGGCCCCGCGCGCTCCCGGTCGGCCCCCTCCGCCTCCTCCTCGGGGATGATCACCCAGGCGATGAGGTAGATCAGGACCCCCGAGCCGCCCGCGATCGTGAGCAGGATGAAGCCGAGCCTGACCAGGATCGGGTCGATCCCGAAGTAGCGTGCGAGGCCGCCGGCAACGCCCCCGACGATCCGGTCGGTGCGGCTCCTGCGGAGCGGCGGCCGCTCGGTTCCTCCGTCCATCATCCCCCTCAGTGCTTGACGTCGACCCCGCCCATGATGGCGGTGCCGGTGATCCTGATCAGGGGCGCCTCCGGACCCTCGCCTCCGTCCGTCTTGTCGTCGAAGCCTCCCAGCAGCGGCATGCCGTCGATCTCCACCCGCCATCCACGGGGGACGGTCACATCCACGCCCCCCATGAACGCGGTGACGTCCAGCACCGCGCCTCCGGCCACGGGGACGGCATCGCGCAGGTCGAGCTCCACGCCGCCCAGGATGGCCGTCGCCCTCCCCCCGCGCCATGCCGCGCTCGTGACCCGCGACTTCCGCCCGCCCAGGATGGCGGTGTAGGACCCCTCGTCGCTCGCCTCGCCCGTCTCCGCCGTCCGCGGGCTCTGTCTCACGAACCCCATGGCCTCCACGATGACCCCGATCCCGGCGAGGATCAGCACGATCGGCCAGTAGCGGCCGATCCACCCTTCCTCGAGCCAGCCCGCGTTCTGAGCGAAGAATCCCAGTCCCAGGAGGAGCACGATGAGTCCCACGATGCTCCGCCACCGCTCGCGCATGAGGATCGAGACCCCCACGAAGACGAGGAGCGTGGGCCAGGCCAGGCTCCAGAAGCCCGTCGCCTCGATCAGGTCGGTCGTGTCGAGGAGAAAGAGGACGCCCAGGGCGACCAGGAACAGGCCGAAGAGCCAGCGAGCCGGTGAGATGCCTCCCATGGGGTCCCCTCCTCCGCGTGCATCATAATCGCAGGTCGGGAGCGGGTTCCAGTTCATCGAGCCGGGGTCGCGGCCCGTGCCTGACTCGCTGTTTGAAGCCCCTCGGGTCGGCTGGTAGGGTATCGCGTGGCCTTGGCCGACGCGGCGACCAGGGGGGAGGAGTCGTTTGCGAGGAAGGACCAGCACCCATATCTGGGCCGTGGCGCTCGCCGGCGCCCTCCTCGCCTCCCTCCTGACCGGGCCGGTCGGCGCGCAGAGCACGAAGGAGCAGCTCGAGGACGCGAGGGCCCGCCTGGCGAAGGTCGAGAGCGAGGCCCAGGCCGCGACGGCGGAGTACGAGGCGGCTCGGGGCCGGCTGATCCAGACCGAGGACGAGATCCAGTCCACGCGCCAGCGCCTGGAGGCCGTCGCCAAGCGGGTGAATCGCCTGCAGACGCGCCTCGGCGAGCGCGCCAGCGAGGCCTACAAGATGGGCGCCTCGGGGATGCTCGACCTCCTCTTCGTCTCCGAGTCGCTCTCAGAGTTCTCCGATCGGATGGTGTTCCTCGACCGCATCGCCCAGGAGGACGCCGACCTCGTCCTGCGGGCCGACGTCCTCGCCGAGCGGCTCGCGAGGTACGAGGCCGATCTCGACGCCCTGATGAAGCGGCAGGCCGAGGCCACGAAGATCCTTCGCGAGAAGCGGGAGCTGATCTACGAGAAGCTCGAGGAGGCCCAGGCGCTCCAGGCCAAGCTGGAGAAGAAGCTGGCCGCCGAGGAGGCGGCCGCCCGAGCGGCGGCGCAGGCCGCCAGCCGCTCGGCGCCGGGCTCGACCGACGTGGTCGTGGGCGGCGCCCTCCAGGCCTGTCCGGTCCCGGGCTCGTCCTTCGTGGACAGCTGGGGCGCGCCCCGCTCGGGCGGCCGCAGCCACCAGGGCGTGGACATGAGGGCCCCCTACGGCACGCCCGTGTATGCGGCGACGGCCGGGAGCATGACCCAGTCCTCGAGCAGCCTGGGCGGGAACCAGGCGTACGTGCGGGCGCCGAACGGCGACGTGACCTTCTACGCCCACCTGCAGGGCTACGAGGGCGGGCCGAGGGGCGTCTCCGCGGGCGAGCTGATCGGCTACGTCGGCGACACGGGGAACGCGACCGGCACGCCCCACCTCCACTTCGAGTACCACCCGGGCGGCGGGGCCGCCGTCAACCCCTACCCGTACGTGGCCGCCGTCTGCTGAGGTCTGTCCCCGCGCCCCGATCCGAGCGATAATGCGAGCCGTGGCCCCCTGGAAGGAGCCCTCGTGAGCGATGCCCCGATGCTGGGCGGCAAGCGCCGCATCGATCGGATCCTGGCGGACGACTTCGTCCGGGACCTCGAGTCGCTGGAGACGGACGACCTCCGCGCCCGGCGTGACCTGAGCAAGGCGGAGCGCGAATACCTCTCGTTCCTCCGACGACTCCTGCAGGGGCGGCGCGACATCCTCCGCGACGAGCTCCGCCGGCGTGAGACGGGGGGCGAGGCCGGCCCGCTGGTCGAGCGGATCACTGCCGTGCTGGGAGAGGGCCCCCGGGGGCGCTCCCGAGGCGAGGCCGTGAGCGTCCCCCTCCCCGAGGAGGAGGTCACGCTCGCCAGGCGGCGCATCGAGCGGCTCCTCTCGGACGCCAGCCTGTCGGACCTCGAGGGCCTCTCCGACGACGATCTGCGCGAGACGATCGAGCGGGTGGAGCGGGAGGAGCGCACCGTGTCCGAGGCCAGGGGGAGGGTCATGGGCGTCCACGACCGCCTGCAGGGGGAGATGAAGCGGCGGCTCCGCGCTCAGCTCAAGGGGCTCCGGGCCTGACACCGTCCCCCGTTCGGGGGATGCGCGCAAATCGGCGTACCGCGGGATGGGCCGCCTTCCTGGGTGATGGGACCATTCGATCAGGCGATCCTCCGGGGCTCCGAGGAGACGGGGGATCGCGGGCTTATACTGCGGCCCCGACGCGCCGCCGGGCGCGGGCGGGAGACCGGGGGGTTCCGTGGACGAGCAGCAGGTCAGGGATCAGCTGGTGGTGTTCGCCCGGGAGATCAGGGAGATCTACCGGAAGGAGCGAGAGCGCTCCGCCGAGCTGGCGCACGCCCTCGATCAGCTGAACGACTCGTACCTCTCCACGATGAAGACGCTGGCCTTCCTGGTGGAGGCGAAGGACGTCGGAACCCGCATGCACCTCGACCGCACCAGCCAGTACGGCATGGCGCTGGCCAGGCTCGTGGCGCCCGAGCTGGCGGAGCGCCCCGACCTGGAGTGGGGGTTCCTCCTCCACGACATCGGCAAGATCGGGATCTCCGAGCGGATCCTCAACAAGGCGGGCCCCCTCACGACCTCGGAGTGGTCCGTGATGAAGACCCACCCGCTGATCGGCGCGCAGGTGGTCGCCCCGATGGCCTTCCTGGGGCGATCCAGCGACGTGATCCGCTGTCACCACGAGCGGTGGGACGGCCGGGGATACCCTCGAGGCCTGAAGGGCGAGGAGATCCCCCTCTCGGCCCGGATCTTCTCGGTGGTGGACGCGTTCGACGCGATGACGAGCGATCGCCCGTACCGGCGCGCCCTCTCCGTCCGAGATGCGGTGGCGGAGATCGCCCGCTGCTCGGGGGCGCAGTTCGACCCCGACGTGGTCGAGGCGTTCCTGATCCTCATGAGCGGCATGGCCGAGCCGGTCGAGGCCCGTCCCCTGCTCGCCCCCACCGGCTGACCGCTACGCTGTCCCCGTGCCGGTCCCTCTCGCGCGGGTGATCCGTTCGGGCATCGAAGAGTCGATCCATCTCGGGTCGGTCGCGGTGGCCGATGCCCAGGGTCGGGTGGTCGCCTCCGCGGGCGAGCCCGACCGCCTCACCTACCTCCGCTCGGCATGGAAGCCGCTCCAGGCCGCGGCGAGCCTGGCCAGGATCGGTGACCTCTCCGATCGGGAGATCGCGGTCATGGCCGCCTCCCACAACGCCGAGGAGGTGCACCTGGAGGCGGTCCGGTCCCTGTTGGCGAGGGCCGGGCTGGACGAGGCCGCCCTGGGATGCCCGCCGAGCCGGCCCATCGACCCCGAGCCCCGTTCGGAGCCGCCGGCGCCGATCCTGCACGACTGCTCGGGCAAGCACGCGGGGATGCTTCTGGCGTGCGTTCGCGCCGGATGGGAGACGGACTCGTACCTCGACCCCGGGCACCCCCTCCAGCGGGAGATCGTGGAGCTGACCGGGGCGGCGGCCGGCGCGCCGGTCTCCGCGCTGGGCGTGGACGGGTGCGGCGCGCCGGCCGCC
>DASUTW010000133.1:0-10279 GCA_036374395.1 Actinomycetota bacterium | reverse complement strand
CCTCACCCAGGCCCGGGAGCGGGCCCGCGCGATCCTCGAGCCGAAGAAGGACCTCATGCTGCGGCTGGCCAAGGTCCTCATGGCCCGGGAGACGATCGAGGGCTCGGAGCTGAAGGCCTGGGTCGACGGTGACGAGCCGGTCCCCGAGCCCGACGAGGAGCCCCGGGCCGAGGAGGCCACGCGGCGGCTCGAGCCTCCGGAGGCCGCGGCCGACGGCGAGGCCGGGGGCGACGGGGCGCGGGCGACCGAGGAGATCCACCGGCCCACGTGAGCAGGCTCTCCGGCACCCTCGCCGCCTCGGTGACCCCACTGGAGGACGGCGGGGCTCGGCCGGACGAGGACGCGGTCGGACCCGTCGTCGACTTCCTCCACGAGGGAGGGCTGGACGGCATCCTCGCGCTCGGCACGACTGGCGAGGGCCTCATGCTCTCCGGCCACGAGCGGCGACGCGTCGCCGAGCGGTTCGTGGAGGCCTCCGCACGGCGGCTGCGGGTCGCCGTCCACTGCGGCGCGCAGACCACGAGCGAGACGGCTGCGCTGGCGGCGCACGCGGCCGAGGCCGGCGCCGACGCCGTGGCGGTGATCTCGCCCCCCTACTACCCCTTCGACCCCGCGGGCCTCCTCCGTCACTTCCGCGAGGCGGCCGCCGCCGCGGCGCCCCTCCCCTTCTACGTCTACGAGTTCGCCGACCGCAGCGGGTACGCGGTGCCGGTCGAGGTCCTGAGCGGGCTCCGGGGCGTGGCCGACAACTTCCTGGGCCTGAAGGTGTCCGACGCCCCGCTGGAGCGGTTCGCTCCCTACCTGCTCGAGGGGCTCGACGTGCTGGTCGGGCCCGAGGCGCTGATCCTCGAGGGGATGGGGCGCGGAGCGGTTGGGGCGGTCTCCGGGCTGGCCAGCGCCTTCCCCGAGCTCGTGGCCGAGCTGGTCCGCTCCCGGGACCCCGCCCTCGGGGAGCGGGTCGCGGCCCTCCGGGCCCGGCTGCAGCGCCTCCCGGTCCCTGCAGTGTTCAAGGCCGCGCTGAGGCTCCGGGGCGTCCCCGTGCGGGAGGACGTCCGCCCCCCGCTGCGGACCCTGACCGACGCGGAGCGGGCCGAGGTTGCCGCCGCCGTGGAAGGCGCGGCTACGCCGGCGGGCTGACGAGGAGGTCGCTCCGCCCGCCGAACCGCCGGAGGAACCTGGCGTGGTTGCGCCTGGAGCGCCGATCACGCTCCTCGGGATCGAGGGCGGCCCACCCTCGGTGCTCGTGCCGCCGCATCGGAACGTCGACGCGGACGGCTCGGAGCCCCAGTGCCTTCACCTGGAAGCTTAGATCGACGTCCGCCCACCGGTAGTAGCGGTAGCCGGGATCGAAGGACACGCGGGCCAGGAGGTCGCGCCGCAGGGCCATCAGGTAGCCTTGGATCGCGTCGACGTCCGGGCCGGAGGACTCCTCGAACGAGCGGAGGTCCCGCGTGACCGCGCCCACGGGCCCGCAGACCCCGATCGTCTCGTCGGCGAGCGCCCGTTCGATCGGGGCGTAGGGATCGCCCACCGCCTCCACCGAGGCGTCGGCCACGATCGCGATCCGTCCCATCGTCTGCCGGAGGCCGGCCGCCCTCGCCGACCCGAACCCGGGATCGCGGTCGAGCGGCAGGACCCGGAGGTCCCGGGGCCAGGTGGCCGGCGGGGCGGGATCGGCCTCCACGACGAGGTGCTCGACCCGCCGATCGCCCTCGTGGCGGCGGAAGGAGGCCACGCCCCGGAGCACGTCGTCCCACCAGCGCTCGGCCAGCCAGTGGACGGTCACGTCGTGGGTGGGGGGCTCCTCCAAGCGCGACGGGACGGCCTCGGGGGGCACGCGCGGCGCGGGGCCCGCCGGCGACAGCTCGTAGCCCCCCGGCTCGTCGCGGACCTCCCAGCCCAGCGCCGTCAGGCGCTCGCGGAGCGCGTCGGCACGGTCGAAGTCCCGCGCCGCGCGTGCCCCGGCCCGCTCCTCCGCCAGCCGGCGGACCTCGTCCGGAGGCTCGCTCACCCGCGTGGGGTGAAGTCCGAGAGGAGCCGGCGGTAGTTCTCCACGATCGCCGAGCGATCCGGGCCCACCCAGGCCCCGCCCAGGACGATCCGGTCCACGAGGCCGTCGTAGGCGGCGAGCTGCTCGCGGCAGGCCTCGGGCGGCCCGCAGATCGCGTACGTGTCCACCATCGGCATGGCGAGGTCGGCCATCCGCTCGAGGTCGCGAGCGGCGTGGGCCTCCCGGAGGGGCGCCGACAGCTCCTCGAACCCGTGCAGGGCCAGCACCGGCTTGTAGGTCCGGGTCGTGGCGTAGAAGGCGACCTGGTACGCGGCCTGACGGCGGGCCGTCTCGACGTCGTCGTGGACCTGCATGATCACGCTCGTGGTGAGGTCGACCTCGCTCGGATCGCGCCCGGCGGCGGCGGCACCCCGCTCCACAGCGGGCCTGACCACGTCGGCCACGTACGCGGGGGACGTCATCGGGTGCCCCAGGAGGCCGTCGTAGACGCGGCCGGCGGTCTCGATCATCTTCTCGTTCACGCCCGCCAGGTATAGGGGGATGCGAGGCACGGACGAGGCGCCGGGGAAGGGGGGCATCGTGATCTCGTAGAAGCGGCCGCGGTGATCGATCGGCGCCCCGTCGAAGGTGGCGAGCACCCCGCGCACGACCTCCGCGTACTCGGCCATCTTGGGCGCGGGATGCTCGAACGGCACCCCGAATCGCTGGACGTTCACCCGCTTCACTTGCGAGCCGAGGCCGAGCACGAAGCGGCCCCCCGACAGCTCCTGAAGGTCGCGGGCCGTGGAGGCCACGACGGTGGGGCTCCGGGGGAAGGCCAGCGCGATCGCGGTGCCGATCGTGACCCTCGAGGTCGCTTGCGCGGCCACCGCCGCCTGGACGAACGGCGTGTGCGAGGTCTCCGCCACCCAGACGCTCTCGTAGCCGCCGTCCTCGGCCGCCTTCGCCAGATCCGCGATGAGGGACATGTGCCCCCCGACGACGATGCCGATGTCGGGCACGGGCGGCAGTCTACCCGCCGCAGGGGGGAGCCGCCCCTCAGCTCAGCTCGTCGAGTGGCGGGAGCTCCTCCCCGAGCTCACGGTCGTGCTCCTCGAGGTGTCGAAGCCTTGCACCCGGCTCGCACGCCCCGGTAGCCTGCGACCGTGCCGACGCTCTACGAGTGGCTGAAGTTCGCGCACGTGCTGCTGGCCATCATCGCCGTCGGCTTCAACGCCTCGTACGCGATCTGGCTGGCCCGCGCGGCGAGGCACCCCGAGCGGGAGCCGTTCGCGCTCCGAACGATCAAGCTGCTCGACGATCGCTTCGCCAACCCTGCCTACGGGCTGCTGCTGGTCACCGGGCTCCTGATGATCTGGAACGCCGACATCCCGATCTCGACCTTCTGGATCTCGACCTCGATCGGGATCTACGTCGCGGTCCTCCTCCTCGGCCTGGGCGTGTACACCCCGACCCTCCGCAAGCAGATCCGCCTGCTGGAGGAGGACGGTCCGGATGCCTCGGACTACCGACGTCTGTCGAACCGGGGGACGGTGGTCGGGATCCTCCTGGGGATCATGGTCGTGGTGATCGTCTTCCTCATGGTCACGAAGCCGATGCTCTGAGCGCGTGGACGCGCGGGCGGCGGCTCAGGAGCTCGAGCGGCGCCTCGGAGCGGTGGCCCGGGCCGAGCGAGCCGAGCACGAACGACGCTACCTGAAGAGCTCTCTGCGCCACCTCGGCGTCAGCGTCCCGGCGATCCGCCGGACGGCCCTTGGCTTCCTCGAGGAACACGAGCTCGATCGGTCCGAGCTCCTGGCGCTTGCCCGGGCCCTGTGGAAGGAGCCGGTGCACGAGCGGAGGATGGCGGCGGTCGAGATCCTCGCCGAGCGGGCCGACCTGCTGGGGCCCGACGATCTTCCCCTTGTCGAGGAGTTGCTCCGTGACTCCCGTACGTGGGCCCTCGTGGATCCGCTGGCGATCCAGGTGGCCGGCTCGCTCGTCGATCGGTGGCCCGAGCTCGGCTCGACCCTGGACCGGTGGGCCGGCGACGAGGACTTCTGGGTCCGCCGGTCGGCCATGCTCGCGCTGCTGTCCGGCCTGCGGGCCGGCGCGGGGGACCTTGATCGCTTCCTGAGCTACGCTGACGCCATGCTCGAGGAGCGCGAGTTCTTCATCCGGAAGGCGATCGGGTGGGTGCTGCGCGAGACGGGCAAGCGTCGCCCGGGCGTCGTGGCCCGCTGGCTCGAGCCGCGAGCGGGCCGAGCATCGGGGGTGACCCTGCGCGAGGCGGTCAAGCATCTGTCCGAGGGGCAGCAGGAGCGCATCCTGCGAGCCGCCGGACACTGAGGAGGAGGAGGCGCCATGATGAGGAACCGGGTGCCAGCTCTCGCCCTGCTCGTCGCTCTGGTGGCGGCGGGGTGCGGAGGCGGCGAAGAGACGGTGGAGGTCACCCTCCAGGAGTTCGCCATCCTACCCGCCGAGGACACGGTTTCGGCGGGATCCGTGACGTTCGATGCCACGAACGAGGGCCCCGACGACCCGCACGAGCTCGTGGTCATCCAGACCGACCTCGCCCCCGAGGCGCTCCCCACCACCGATGAGGGCGGGGTCGACGAGGAGGGCGAGGGGATCGAGGTCATCGGGGAGATCGAGGAGTTCCCCGTGGGCGAGACGGAGTCCGCCACCTTCGACCTCGACGCCGGCGATTACGTCCTCGTCTGCAACATCGTCGAGGAGGAGGACGGCGAGCTCGAGTCCCACTACGCCCTCGGGATGAGGATCGGCTTCGTCGTGGAGTAGGGGGTTCCGAAGGCCCTGCACCGGAAGGGAACGTCTGTCGGGAGGGGTGAACGGAAGAGCCCGCCTCAGGCCTCGTGGGTGACGACGGACCGGATCGGGTGACTTTCGCGGGTCTCGAGCGCGCGGAGCCCCTCGGGGAACTCGTCGAGCGGCCAGCGGTGGGTGACCGAGCGCGCCAGGTCCAGGTCGCCCCGCTCGACCATCTCGAGCAGCTCCCGGAGGTCGGCTCGCGACGATCCGAACGAGCCCACGACCTCCAGCTCCTGGGAGACGAGCAGGGCCGCGGGCAGGAGGTCGAGCGGGGCCGGCGTGAGCCCCACGATCGTGGCCCGTCCCCCCGGGCGGAGGGACTTCACCGTCTGGCTCTGCGAGGCGGGGCTCCCCACGAACTCGAACGCTCGATCGACCCCGCCCCCCGATCGGCCCCGGACCTCGCGGGCCGGCTTGCCGTCGCCGGCGTCGATCGCCTCGTCCGCTCCCCACGCCAGCGCTCGCTCCAGGTTGGCCGGGTCGAGGTCGACGCCCGCCACCCACGAGGCCCCCAGCGCCCGCGCCAGGAGGAGCGCGTGCATCCCCAGACCCCCCAGACCGAAGATCGCGCACGACATGCCCGGCTCGAGCCCCGAGCGCCGCATGGCGTGGAACGGGGTGGCCACGGCATCGGTCAGGATGGCCGCCTGCTCGAGGAGGATCCCCTCCGGCACCGGCAGGAGGTCCCGATCGCGCGCCACCGCGTACTCGGCCTGCGAGCCGTCGCCATCGATCCCCGGGATCGCCAGCCGCGCGCAGAGCGACTCGCGCCCGGCCTCGCAGGCCGGGCAGTCGCCGCAGGCCCTCGCCATCAGCAGCGCCACCCGGTCCCCGACCGACCACGACGTCACGCCCCCACCGACCGTCACCACCACACCGGCGGCCTCGTGGCCGAGGATGAGGGGCGTCGGGCCGCCCGGCGTGGTCCCATCCGCAACGTGGAGGTCGCTGGCGCAGATGCCGCAGGCCGCGATCCGCACCAGGACCTCCCCCGGTCCGGGCTCGGGGATGGGGACCTCGTCCACCGAGATCAGCTCGGGCTGGTCCTCGGACCGGACACGGTGCAAACGGGCCGCGCGCATCGTGGTCGGTACGCTCATCGCCGCCAGCCTACCCGCCTCCCGTGACGGGTACAGTGGAGGCATGCAGCGACTCGCCGAGACCATCGTCCTGACCGAGGAGGACTTCAAGACCCTGGGCGAGGCCGACTTCGGCGTCCCGGGCCTGATCGCCCACGAGTGGATCGGCCCCTTCGTCGAGGTGCAGGCCGTGGGCCCCCTGATCATGGTCCACGACGGGATCTTCGATCCGAGGAAGGGGATCACGCACCACCCCCACCGGCTGAACGAGCGGCTGTTCTACATCCTCGAGGGCACGGTGGACCACGACGACGCGCTCAACGACATCACCGGCCACATGGGCACCGGCGACCTGGGGCGGCTCACCGAGGGACGCCGGGGGATGTTCCACCAGGAGTGGAACCACACCGACGGCCGGGCCCGAGCCTTCATCCTCGTCTACGGGACCGACCCCGTGCCGCCCACCGCCTCCTTCCAGGCCCTTCGCGACGCCGACGCCCCCCGCTACGAGGCGTCGCCGGGCGTCATCTCCAAGGAGATCGTGGGGCCGAAGGCCGACCTGCCGCTCCACGGCGACATCCGATTGTGGACCGACGACCGGATGGAGCGGGGGTCAGATTGCGCGCTGGATCTCGACGAGGGCGAAGGCGGCCTAGTGTTCCCGATCGAGGGGGCCGTGGTCGTGGACGGGTCGGAGCTCCGGCCCGAGGCGATGGCGATCCTCCCCCCGAGCGGGTCCTCCCGCAGCGTGACCGTCTCCTCGCCGGAGGGAGCCCGCGTCCTGCGCGTCGTGTTCGGGCCGGGCCACGGGCTGGCCCTGCGCTCGGCGGGCTAGACGATCAGGTTCCGTTCGTCGAGAGGATAGTCCACCCGGATCACCTCGCAGTCGCGCGAGAACACCCACTCGCTGAACGACCTGTGCGCGGGCTGCGCGTAGTAGGCCTGGTGGGCCTCCTCGCTCTCGAACTCCGTGAGCAGCAGGTAGTCGTAGCCCTCGTTGCGGCCGCTGACGTCCCTGCCCAGCCGCAGGCCCGTGAACCCCGGGATCGTCCGGGGCCAGGCACGGACCTGGTCGAACATCTCCCGCTCCTCGTCCTCCGACAAGGGCCGCGGGAACTTGAACAGCACCACGTGCTGCGCTCGCACGGCTCCACCTCCCGGGCGCATGGTAGCGTGCGGCCTGGAGGAGAGCATGAGAGCGACCACCGACTGGGGCTTCGCGCGCAGGACGCGCGTCGACGTGGGGGAGGGCCTGGCGTCGATCCTCGCGCTGTCGGGCGCCACCGACCTTATCTCGTTCGCGGGGGGCTTCCCCGACCCGGAGACCTTCCCCGCCGCTGAGCTCGCCGGGCTGTTCGAGCGGGTGGCCCAGGACCCCGCCGCGCTCCAGTACGCACCGACGCCCGGGCTGCCGGGACCACGCGGCTTCATGGCCGACCGTCTGGAGGCCCGGGAGGGCTTGCGCCCGGCCGACGAGGAGCTATTGATCACGAGCGGCGGGATCGAGGCCCTCGAGCTGCTGGGAAAGAGCCTGATCGACCCGGGCGACCTCGTGCTGGTGGAGGGGCCCACCTACCTCGGCGCGATCATGGCCTTCCGCAGCTTCGAGGCGGACGTGGTGGCGGTTCCGATGGACGACGACGGGCTCGACGTGGGGCGGCTCGAGGAGACGGTCCTCGAGCGGGGCCGGCCGAAGCTCCTGTACACGATCCCCGACCACCAGAACCCGGCGGGGGTCAGCCTGGCCGAGGAGCGACGGGGGGCGCTGGTGGAGGTGGCGCGCCGCCACGGGTTCCTCGTCGTGGAGGACGTCGCCTACCGTGAGCTGGGGTTCGAGGACGCCCGTCCCCCGAGCCTCTGGAGCCTGGGGCCGGACGTCGTGGTCCAGGTCGGGACGTTCTCCAAGACGTTCTTCCCGGGAGTTCGGCTGGGCTGGGCGGCCGGGCCGGTCGAGGTCGTGACGCAGATGGTGAACGCGAAGCAGAACACCGATCAGTGTGCGGGCGCGCTCGGCCAGCGCCTCCTCGAGGAGTACGGGCGCGCCGGCGGCCTGGAGGCGCAGGCCGAGCGCGCCCGCGAGCTCTACGGGAGGCGCTGCCGCCTCATGCTGGAGGCCCTGGAGGCTCACCTCCCCGAGGGCATCCGCTGGACGCGCCCCCGGGGCGGCTTCTTCACCTGGCTCACGTACCTCGAGGGCGTGGACACCGCCGCGCTGGCGAAGGAGGCGATGGAGCGGAAGGTTGCCTTCGTGCCGGGGAAACCCTTCTTCCCCGACGGGACCGGCGCCAACACGCTCCGGCTCTCCTTCAGCCGGGTTCGGGACGAGGAGATCGACGAGGGGATCCGCAGGCTGGCCGAGGTTTCGGCCGAGGGAGGGACGGGATGACGGACGCCGACCGCTACTTCACGCTGGACGAGGACCTGCAGCGCGCGGGCGAGGGGCACTTCCTCGACCTGGATGGGATCGAGCCGGCGGAGTTCGTACCCGGGCTCGTCTTCCGGCCCGTGCTGGGCGACCGGGTGATGGTCAACTGGGTCCACTTCGACCCGAACACCGAGGCCCCGAAGCACGCGCACCAGGAGGAGCAGATCACCTTCGTCGTGGAGGGTGAGTTCGAGTTCGATCTCGACGGCGACGTCAGGATGATGAAGCCGGGGATGGTGGCGGTGATCCCCGCCGGCGTCCCCCATGGCGCACGGACCCACGACAGCTCCTGTCTCGAGATCGACGTCTTCGTCCCGCCCCGGAAGGCCCTCCTCGAGCTGACCCAGGACTGATGGAGCTCGGACTCGCGGGAAAGAAGGCCGTCGTCACCGGCGGCTCGAAGGGGCTGGGCCGCGCCATCGCCGAGGAGCTCGCCTCCGAGGGGATGGACGTCGCGATCTGCTCGCGGACCGAGGACGAGGTGCGCGCGGCCGGCGAGGAGCTCCGCCGCCGCGGCGTCACGGTCCACGCCGAGGCCGCCGACGTCACGAACCCCGCGCAGGTCGAGCGGTTCATCGCCGCGGCGGCGGAGACGCTCGGCGGGATCGACGTCCTGGTCAACAACGCCGGCCGCGCGCACCCCGGCACCTTCGCCACCCTGACCGACGAGGACTGGCGGGAGGACCTCGACGTCAAGCTCTTCTCGATGATCCGCTGCTCACGCGAGGCCCTCCCCCACCTGCGAGCCCGAGGCGGCGGCCGAATCATCAACATCAACGCGGTCTACGCCAAGTACCCCGACCCGACCTTCTTCGCCACCTCCACCAACCGCGCGGCCAGCGTCGCGTTCACCAAGACCCTGTCGATGGAGCTGGCCAATGACGGGATCCTCGTCAACAGCGTGAACATCGGGTTCGTCGTGACGCCGCAGTGGGAGAACATCCATCGCAAGCGCGCGCCGGAGCTCTCCCGGGAGGAGTTCTTCGCCCGGATGGCGGCGGCCGAGGTGCCGCTGGGGAGGTTCGGGACGCCCGACGAGGTCTCGGGGATCGTGGCCTTCCTGGCCAGTGCCCGCGCGAGCTACATCACCGGGGCGAGCATCGACGTCGCCGGCGGCATGGGCCGCTACCTCTAGGTCACTCCCGACGCGCCCAGTTCTCGCCCCACCGGAGGCCGGCCTGGGAGGGCGGGGGCTCGACGTCCCGATCATCCACCTCGTACTCGAGCAGGTCGGCGTCCACGCCGACGACCCCGTCGACCCTGCGCACCATATCGAGCAGGATCTCCTTCACGCTGCGGCTCTCGACGCGTCCCTCGAGTCGGACGACCCCCTCCTCCACCTCGACGACCATCATCGTCGGGTCGATCCACATCGACCGCAGGATCACGTCCTCCTTCACCTCGCGCTCGATCTCTTCGTCGGGGCGGAGCAGCGGCGACATGAGGTCTGTTCGGCTGACGATGCCCACGAGCTTCCCGTCCTCATCTACCACCGGGAGGCGCTTGACGCCCGCATCGAGCAGTCGCGTGATGGCTCGCTTGATCGGCGTGTCGGAGTGCACGGTCACCACGGCGCTGGTCATGATGTCCTTCGCTCGGGCGTCCTCCGCTCGGGCCTCGATCTCCGAGAGGCGCCTCGGGTCGATGAACCACTCCAGGAAGCTCCGCCGGTGCTTGGGCTCGACCTTGTCCTCCTCCATGGCGAGCACGTCGGCCTCGCTCACGATCCCCTGCAGGTGTCCCCCCTCGTCGACGACCGGCACGCCGCTGATCCGGTGCTCATGCATGAGTCGGGCGATCTCCTTGAAGGGCGTGTCCTCCTCCACGGACACCACGTCGGTCGTCATCACGTCGGACACAAGCGTCATCGTCACCCCCAGATCGAAGGACGGGACAAGCCTAGAGCAATGCGTGCGCTCAGTGCTCGGCCGCGTCGGCCTCTTCCTTGGTCCG
>DASUTW010000132.1:0-3806 GCA_036374395.1 Actinomycetota bacterium | reverse complement strand
CGTCGAGTCCTGGACGCCCGGGAACACCACGCCGCTCTCGGCGTCGTCCGGGGGAGTCTCCGCCCAGACGTAGTGGTCCCTGTAGGGCGAGTCCGGGTCCCGCGCGGCCCGGAACCAGGGGTGCTCGTCGGATGTGTGGTTTAGGACGAGGTCGATGATCACCCGGATGCCCCGGGCGGCGGCACGGTGCACGAGCTCCACGAAGTCGCCGGGCGTCCCGAGCTCGGGATGGACCCCGTAGTGGTCGGTCACGTCGTAGCCGCCGTCCCTCCAGGGGGAGGGCGAGAAGGGCAGCAGCCAGATGCAGGTGATCCCGAGAGCGGCGAGGTAGTCGAGCCGATCGATCAGCCCACGGAGGTCGCCGATCCCGTCGCCGTCGGAATCCGCGAACGAGCGGAGGTCGATCTCGTAGATGATCGCGTTCTTGTACCAGCGGTCGTCCATGCCCGGGGAGTTACCCGCGGAGCGAGCGCCGCAACCGACGGCACGCGGCGTGCGCGCGGCGCGCCGGCGCGGCATGCTTCCCGGATGCCCGTGCTGACGAAGCGAACGCTGAACCGAGCCCTGCTAGGACGGCAGCTCCTGCTCGAGCGAGCCTCCCTGTCCGTGCCCCGGGCAGTGGAGCACCTCGTCGGCCTCCAGGCTCAGGAGCCGCCCAACCCCTACGTCGCGCTATGGAGCCGGCTGGAGAGCTTCCGTCACCAGGATCTCGCCGACCTCCTGGTCCGACGCCGGGCGGTGCGCCTGACGCTGATGCGGGGCACGATCCACCTCGTCACGGCCCGGGACGCGCTCGCGATGTGGCCGGTGATGAGGCCCCAGCTCGAGCGCAGCTTCCACGGACACCTCTGGGGACGGAGCCTCACGGATCTCGATCTCGAGGAGCTCCTGGCTGCGGGGCGAGAGCTCGTCGAAGAGCAGCCGAGAACCGCCGCCCAGATCCGGGAGGCCATCGCGGAGCGCTGGCCCGACCACGACGAGACCTCGCTCGTCTCGGCCGTTCGCTACCTCCTGCCGATGGTGCAGGTGCCGCCCCGAGGCGTGTGGGGCGCGAGCGGCCTCCCCACGTTGACCACGGCGGAACGATGGCTGGGACGTCCCCTGGGGAAGGGCGCGCGACCGGACCGCATGATCCTCAGATATCTCGCCGCGTTCGGGCCGGCCTCGATCGCCGACTTGCGGACCTGGTCGGGCCTGACGGGGCTGCGGGAGGTCGTCGAGCGTCTCCGCCCCCGGCTCCGCACCTTCCGGAGCGAGGAGGGCCGAGAGCTGTTCGACGTGGAGGACGGGCTCCTCCCCGAACCGGACCGCGACGCGCCCCCACGGTTCCTGCCCACCTACGACAACGTGACGCTGTCCCACGACGATCGCCGCCGCATCGTGGAGGACGAGGATCGGCGCCGGATGCAGCGAGGGATGCTCCGGGGGAACGTGGGCAGCGTGCTCGTGGACGGATTCGTTCGAGGGATGTGGAAGGTCTCGCGATCACGGGATCATCCGACGCTCGAGATCGTCCCGCTCGGGAGGCTCAGCAAGGTGGAGTCCACTGCCGTGGGGACGGAAGGCGAGCGCCTCCTCGCCTTCGTCGCCGGGGACGCCCCCGACCAAGACGTCCGGATCGCCCGCGGCTAGCGCAGCGGCCCGCGGACGTAGACCTGGAAGACGCCGGTGTTCGGGCCGGGCAGCGCGTCCTCGTTCGACGCGAAGGTCGCCCACTCCCCCGTCCACGAGAGCGCGGGAGTGGCGCCCAGCACGACCGTCCCCCCCGTCGTCTTGCTCAGCACCTTCGTCGTCCGCCGCTTCCGATCGTGAACGTAGGAGCGGGCGATCGGCGGCGAAGCTCCGGGGAGGTTCGGGGCGTCGGACTGGAAGGCCACGTACCTGCCGTTCCCCGAGATGGCCGGGCGCAGGTTGCAGCCGTCGGCCGCGGCCCCCGCGGTGGTCCTGCTCATCAGCCGCGTCTTCTTCGTCTTCCGATCGTGGGCGTGGATGTCCACTCTGTCGCAGATTTCATTGTAGTCCACGTTGAGGGAGAAGGCGACCACCCTCCCGCTCCCGGAGATGGCGACCCCGCTCGCGAAGTCGTCGAAGGGAACCCCGGAGCTCCTCTTGCTCACGAGACGGGTCTTCTTCGTCTTCCGATCGTGGACGTAGACCCTGAACGTGCTGGGTCCGGGGAGGGCCGGGTCGCTCGAGGTGAACGCCGCGAACCGTCCGCTCGCGGAGAGCGCATGGAGACCTGCGCTCACGGGAGCGCCGCTCGAGGTCCTGCTCAACAGCCGCGTCTTCTTCGTCTTCCGGTCGTGGATGTAGAGCTTCGACAGAGGACCTCCGCCCGCGGGAAGGTTCCCCGCCATGGAGGAGAGGGTGATGAACCGCCCGGAGTCGGAGATCCGGCCGGCGAGACCGGAGGCGTCGGCGGGCTGGCCGGCTGAGTTCTTGCTGACCAACCTGGTCTTCTTCGTCTTCAGATCGTGGACGTACACCTGGAAGCCGTCCCCCGGCAGGTTGGAGGCGTCGGACTCGAAGACAACGAAGCGCCCGTTCCCCGAGATGTCGGGGTTCCGGTTCTGACCGAGGGCGGGCTGGCCGCTCGATCTCCTGCTCACGAGGCGCGTCTTTTTCGTCTTGCGGTCGTGGACGTAGATGCCCTGGACGTCGTCGGGGCCGGGCAGGTTGTCCGCCTGCGACTGGAACACGACGTAGCGCCCGTCGTTCGAGAGCCGCGCGTCCACGCTCGTGTCGTCGCCGGCCTGGCCCTGGGACGTCTTGCTGACCAGCCGCGTCTTGGGCTTGGCCGCGCCGACCGCCGACGTCGTGCCGACCAGGACGCCGGCGGCGACCACGAGGATGCCGACCTTCGCATGACCCTCCCTCTCCTCGGGGGCGGCACCGTACCACGGGTTCTTCCGCGATCCTTGGGGTGGGTCATTCCCTCCCGCACCGAGGACAACGGCCCCGTCGTCGCCGGTGGTGGTCGAGCGAAGCCACGGCCAGGGCGACCCCCAGGCCGGCCACAGCATCTCCGGCCCCAGCGCCCCCTATCCCACGTCCTCGGCGAAGGCGAAGGCGCCGCCCAGAGCGCCGGAGACCGGTTTCCTGCCCCTCTCGCAGGGACTCCTCGGTGATCCCCAGGGGGATCCCCAGCGCCCAGGCGAAGCGCATCGCCGCGTAGAGCAGCGGAACGATCACGGCCACGTAGGGCGCCCACCGGCCCCAGCGAGAGTCGCCGGCGCGCGGAGGCTCGTCGGAGCGGCCGCAGCGGACGCACGCTCCCAAGCGTCTGCGCCGATGCACGATCGCCGCGGCCGCCCATGCCACGCCGCCCGCCATGCAGATGAGCTGGTTCACGACCGCCCAAGGCAGAACGTCGGCGATCCCGACCTCGGGAGGCCAGTGGAAGGGAGCGCCGAGGAGGACGATCGGGGCGTAGGCGATCCCCAGGAGCGGCCGGTAGTCGGGGACGACGAGAAGCAGGAAGGCGGCCGCCACCCAGGCGAAGCCGAGGAGGACGCCGGCGGCGATCCCGCGGCCGTAGGGGAACCCCGGAGCGCCCAGGGCCCAAAGGAGACCCAGGCCCCGTAGGCGAACGACCAGACGGCCGCCGCGTACGGAGCGAGGCCTACCGCGCGCCCTCCAGCGCCTCGGCGATCTCCGACGCCCACCCCCGGATCTCATCCCAGTCCCGGAAGTCACCCTCCGGCGCGCGGAGGGCCATCACGATCGCCTTCTCGCCGAAGCTGAGGCCCTTCTTGACGAGCTTCCCGGGGAAGACGCGGTGGCCGCGGGCGTCGGCGGCTTCCGTG
>DASUTW010000131.1:0-5798 GCA_036374395.1 Actinomycetota bacterium | reverse complement strand
GAGGAGCGAGACGCGGTCGGCGTAGCGGGCCTCGTCCTGGAGCTCGCCGGCCCGCGCCTTGGCCTCCTTGACCTGGTCGATCGCGGAGGCGAGCGAGGCCACCTCGCGCTCGGCGTCCTTCTTGGCGTCGGAGGCCTCGCGCTCGTCGCGGACGGCCTGCTCCGCGGCGGCGCGGGCCTCGGCGTCGCGCTTGCGGAGCTCGGCGTGGCGCTCGGGCGAGAACGAGAGGGCGTCGCGGCGCTCGGTGAGGTCGGTGATCTTGGCGAGGCAGGCGTCGAGGTCGGCCGAGGCCGAGTCGAGGTCTGCCTGGGCCTGGTCGAGGCCGGCCTGCTGGGCGCGGAGCGAGGCGAGGTGCTCGGCGACCTCCTCGGCGCGGGCGGCGCGGGCCTCGAGCTCGTCGACGGCCGGTGGCTCGCCGTCGAAGGGCTCCGCGGCTTTGGCGGCCTTGGCCCGGAGCTTGTCGGCGGCGACCTCCAGCGAGGAGCGCTGCTCGGAGGCCTTCCTGGCGTCCTCAGCCTCAGCCACAGCCTTCTCGGCAACCGTTTCCGCCTTCGTCCGGGCCTTCTCCGCCTTTTCCGCGGCGGCCGCGGCCGCGTCGAGGGCGGCGCGCAGCTCTCTGGCCTCCTCCTCGCGGTGGCGGACGACGTCCTGGAAGGCGTCGCCGAGGGGCTGGCCGCAGGTGGGGCAGGGCTTCGAGGCGTCGAGCTCGCCGGCCTTGGCCAGCTCGGACTCGGCCCGGTCGAGATCGCGTTCCGCGCCCTCACGCCCGGCGACGGCGCGGTGGGCGGCGGCCTCGGCCTCCTTGAGGGTGGCGCGAGCCTCCTCCGTCGCGGCGAGCAGGGGAGCGGGGTCCACGTCGGCGGAGGAGGCGAGCGCCGCCTCCGCCTCCCGAAGCTCCACGGCGACCTCGGCCCAGCGGCGCGCGGCCTCCAGCGCCTCCCGGGCCCCCGCCAGGTCCAGCGCCTCCCGCTCCAGCCCGGGGAGCTCCTCGAGGTCCTTCCGGGAGGCCTCGATCCGGGAGGAGAGCTCGTCTCGGCGGGCCGACAAACGCTCTCGCTCCTCCTCGGCCGCCGCGAGCAGCCCCGCCACCTGCTCCACCTCCTGGCGGGCCCGGTCGGACTCCTCGAAGGCCTCGCGAGCGGCCTCGGCGGCGGCGCGGGCCGACCCCAGCGCTTCGGCGGCCTCCTCGGCCCGCGCCGCCGCCTTCGCCAACGCCTCCCTCGCAGATGCCAGCGCCGCCTCCCGCTCCGTCAGGTCCGGCAGGGCCCCCGCCAGGTCCTCGGCCCGCTTCTTCAGGTCCCGGGCCTCCTTCCGCGCAGCCGTCCGCGCCTCGTCCACCGGCCGGATCCCGAGGAGCCGCAGAACCATCTCCTGCCGCTTCGACTTCGTGAGGTCCGAGAACGCGTCGACCTGCTTCTGCTCCGCGAACACCGACGACCGGAACACCTGCTGGTCCATCCGCAGCAGCTTCCGGACCTCCTCGTCCACCTCGCGCACCCCGACCGCCAGCGAGGCGTCGCCCATCAGCAGCTCGGCCTCGATCGCGTGGTTCTTGCCCTTGATCACCCGGCGGACCTCGTACTGCCGGCCGCCGTGCTCGAACAGCAGCCGCACCCACGCCTCGGTCAGCACCCCGTGCGTCCGGATCTGGTCCTTCTTCGTCCGCCCCGCCCCGTACAGCGCGAACTGGATCGACTCCACGAGCGTGCTCTTGCCCGCGCCGTTGGCCCCGAAGATGCCGATCACCCGCGCGGGGAGCTCCAGGTCGACCTGCTCGAACACCCGGTAGTTGCGCAGCGAGAGCTCGAGGATCCTCACACCGAGTCCCCCTGGGCCTGGACCAGCAGCTCCTCGCCCTTGGCCCGGACGCGGTCCCGGTCGAGTCCCGCCAGGTCCTGCCGCTCGACGTACCCGCCCCACTCGGCCTCGAGGGTCCCCATCTCCACGCCGCCCTGGACCGCCAGCGCCGCCGCTCCGTAGTCGGGCTCGATCTGGACATGGAGGGCCGCGGGCATCGCCTCCTGGAACTCCGCCTGCGAGACCTGCCGGTACGCGGCAGGATCCACCTCGTTGAGGAACAGGCGGACGATGGCGCCGCGGGGCACCTCGCCCGCGTGCCGCTCCGCCGCGGCGACCAGCTCGCCCGGCCCCATCCCGCCGGCGTCCACGCCGAAGGTCACGAGCGGCCGCTCGCCCGGGTTGGGCACGTGCTCGACCTTGCCGGCGTCGGTGTCCACGACGACGATCCCCTTGGGCCCCGCGCCCTTGGGCCGGTCGGCGAAGGAGAACGAGTCGGTGGCCCCCGCGTACCACGTGCGCTTGGAGGCCTTCTGGAAGACGTGGTAGTGGCCCAGCACCACGAGGTCGAACCGCCGATCGAAGGTGGCCTCCTCGACCTCGAGCTCGTTGATGTCCCGCCACTCGCGGAGGGGGAGCGAGGTGAGGGCCACGTGGGCCAGCAGGAGGTTCGTGGCGTCCGACGACAGCCCCTCCGAGGCCCGCGCCAGCTCCGCCTTGAAGTCCTCGACGGTCAGCGTCTGGGGCACGGCGTGGACGCGCACGCCGGCCAGGTCCGCCGACCGCGCCTCCATGGCCCACGCGAAGGTCACGCCCGGGAAGACCTCCTCCAGCGCGGCGTAGGGCGACCCGGTGCCGCGGAGCCTCGGGGTGTCGTGGTTGCCCGAGATCGCCACGCCCGGGATCCCCGCTTCCTCCAGCCGCTTCAGGGCGGAGAGCACCTTCGTGAACACCCGGTACGACGGCCTTGCGTGGTCGAAAACGTCGCCCAGCCACAGGAACCCGTCCGGCTCCCGCTCGATCGTGGCCTCCACCGCCCAGTCGAAGGAGCGGAGGAAGTCCTCCTCGCGCTGGTTGCGGCCCTCCTCGTCCCGGAGGTGGGCGTGGTGGGTCCGCCCCAGGTGCGCGTCTCCGAGCGCGACGAGCCTCGCCATCACCTCTCCCGAATCACACGCATGTGATTCGAGGGTACCATCCTAGCCCCCGAGCGCTCGCCGGGCGCGCTCGCCGAGCAGCGCGAGCCGGTCGATCGACTCGTTGCTGTAGACGAACCGAAGGTATCGATCGGCCACCTCGCCGCCCCAGCCCCGCATGGGGGTCGCCGCCACTTTCTCGTCCAACAGTCGGCGGGAGGCGTCGCTCGGGTCGATGCCCAGGGCCGCCGTGTCCACGAGGAGGGACCAGCCGCCCGACGAGGGGACCGGCTCGAACCCCTCCAGCTGCCGCATGGTCTCGTCTCGCCTTCGCTCGTACTCGGCCACCACGCCGGCCAGGTCGCCGGGAGACTCGCCGAGCGCCAGGCGAGCCCCCACCTGGAGGATCCCGCTGGGACAGAGCGTGTTGTAGATCTGCACCTTGGACAGGTCCTCGTGGAGCGCCTTGGGCCCGACCGTCCATCCGATCCGCCAGCCGATCATGCGGTGCTCGAGCGTGACAGCGCCGGCGACGATGAGCCGGTCGCGCAGGTCGGGGAGCGACGCGGGGCTGAACACCGGCAGCCCGTCGAAGACGATCCCCTCGTACATCGAGACGTAGATGAGCCAGGCGTCGCGCTCGAGGCAGACCTCGGCCACGGCCGCCCACTCGTCCTCGGTGAGGACGGACCCCGTGGGGAGCGAGGGGTTCATCAGGAACACGGCCCTGGTCGAGGGGCCGACCGCCTCCCGGAGGGCCACCACGTCCAGCCGCCAGCCCTCGCTCCCGGGCACGAGCGGCACGAGGCGGGGGACGGCCCCCGCCAGTCGGACGCGGTTCAGCATGCCCGCGTAGGTGGGGTCCGTGAGGATCACCTCGTCGCCGGGGTCGGTGGTGACGAAGAGCGAGTTGAGCATGGCGTCGCCCTCGCTGCCGGTGATGACGACCTGGCGAGCCGGGTCGTACCTTTGCCCGCTGCGACGCTCGATGAAGTCGGCCACCGCCTCCTTCATCTCAAGCTTCCCGTCGAAGGGCAGCCAGCTGTTGGCGTCGTCCTCGCCCACGGCCGCCCGCGTGGCCTCGATCACGCCGGCCGGCACGGAGAGGTCGGTGTCGAGGTTCTCCAGCCGCAGGACCTCGGGATCGTCCCCGGCCGCGGCCGCGACGCGGTCGATGTTGAATCCCGGGATCTCGGCCAGCCGCCGGACGCTCATTCCGCGAACCCCCTGGAGGCGCCCTCGGTCCGCGAGGGGAGCGGGGCGGGGCCCGGGGCCGACTTCAGGTACTCCTCGTACAGGTGCACGCGGGCGGGGAGGGCGAACGGCGCGTCGAGGTTCGTGACGATCGCCTCGCCCGGCATCAGGGTCTGGATCTCGGGACCGAGGTCGGAGACGTCCTGCTTGGACGAGGCCCGCAGGATGTTGCGGTCCTTCTCGTCGGCGAGCCCCAGCACGAAGAACGTGTTGAACTGGCTGAGCAGCTCGTCGTCGATCAGCTTCGGCTGCTGGCTCACCGCGCAGAGCCCCACCTTGAACTTCCGCCCCTCCCGCGCCACGCGGGGGAAGACGTTCTCGTCGGAGCGCTTGGCCCGGGACAGCACCCGCTGGGCCTCCTCCAGCGCCACGAGGGTGGGGGGGAGGCGGTCGAAGCCCTCTCGGTCGTCGAGGTACGCGCCCGCGTACGTGTCGAGCAGCCGCCGGGTGATCACCGAGGCCGCGAGGATCTCCTCCATCGAGGACAGCCCCGAGGTCTCCACGAGCACCGAGTACCCCTCCTGGAGCTCGCGCACGATCCGCTCCGAGAGCGAGGGCTGGGACGGGTCGCGGCTGATGCAGGGCAGCTCGAGGATCCGGCGCGCCCGCCGCTGGATCACCTGCATCGTGCTGGCGGCGGCGCCCACCTGCTCGGCCAGCTCCTGCGGATCCAGGGCCTCGTCGGCCACCGCGGCGATCCAGTCCTCGCCGTAGAGCCGCTGGAGGCGCCAGATCGCGTCCTCCTGGGCGTGGCTCCACTCGTACGCGGTCTGGAGGTCGCCCAGGGTGAGCTCCGACAGCGCCAGCCGCAGGGCGGTGTGGCCGCCGCCCTCGCGCGTGGCGTAGACCTTGAGGCGGTCGCCGGCCCAGGGGTGGTCGCGCAGGCCCCGCCGGACCCCGCCGCCCCCGTCCAGGTACTCCCCGTGGGGGTCGAACAGCAGGACCGCGTACCGGCCCTGCGACTCGAGGATCGTCCCCGACAGCACCTTCATCAGGTTCGACTTCCCCATGCCGGTCGTGGCGAAGACGCCCACGTGCGAGGTGAGCGTCTCGCCGCGGATCCCCACCTCGAGGTCGATCGTGTCCTCGCCCGACCGCAGCAGCCCCACGCGGAGGTCGCCCATCCGTCCGCGGAGGAACTCGAAGTCCTCCACGGTGGGGGAGGTGACCTTGGAGAACTGCGTGGGGAGGGACTTCGGCTTGCGGAACTCGCCCGCGCCGTCGATGTAGCCGAGCGGCGCGCACCGCGCCACCTTGTACAGGCGCTGCTCGGGATCGCGGAGCTCGTAGGGCGTGCCCGCGGCGTCCCCGGCCATGTACGCTCCGGCCGCGCGCTCGGCCCAGCGAGGATCCGAAGAGTCGGACCCGTAGGTCACGTCGATCACCCGGAAGAGGAAGCGCCGACCGCGATCCTCGTCCTCGGCGGCCAGCAGCTCGCCCAGGAACAGGTCGGTGCCGTAGAACGCGCGGAACTGCGCCTCCAGGACGCTCTTGCCGAAGATCCTGCCCCGATACATCGCCTCAGCTCCTGTTCAGCACCTCGTGGAAGTCCTGGAAGAGGACCTCGACGTCGTCCTCGCTCATGCCCTCCCGGCTCAGCGCCCCCCGGAGCTC
>DASUTW010000130.1:0-5278 GCA_036374395.1 Actinomycetota bacterium | reverse complement strand
CCCGTAGATCTGGAGGGTTCCTCGCAGCAGGGTGGCCTCCAGGTTGGTCCACGAGCTCGTGGCTTCGTCCCACCGCGCCAGCTGGGTGGCGTGGGCCGCGTAGCGGAGCAGGATCGTGGCGCTGGGCGGGTCCTCGGCGGGATCGCCCTCCGCGAATCCGAGCGGGTCCTCCGAGGTGACGTAGGTCACCTCGGCCTCGTACGCGTTCGAGTCGAACCGGAGCCCGGCCGGCGGCGGCCCGAGGCTGCCCGGATCCACGGGCGTCAGCGTCCCGACCACCGCGCGCTGACCCTCGGGGACGACCACGTCCTCGGTGAGGATCGAGATCTGCGCCTGGCCGTCGGCGGTGATGACCGTGATCGCTCCTCCCTCCTCGAGCGGGGCACGGGAACGGCCGTCGAGGGGCTGCTTGTTGCCCTCCTCGAAGCCGGGCGGGGGGTCGACCCAGCGGTACTCGACGGGGGCGAGCCCGTCGAAGAGCGGCAGTACCGGCCGCCCCGCCCCGAGGAGCGCGGCGGCCACCAGGAGGTAGACGCCGGCCGCGGCGACGCCCCAGCGCAGCCTCGTCATGAGATGGGGATGGGCACGATGGGGCTCGTGGCCACGTCGGGGGGCCAGACCACCTCGCGCTCCTGCGCGTCGACCCACTCCCAGATCACGCTCGTGGCGCGGAGGTTGACCCCGGCGCGCGGATCGCCCTCCGCCGCGAACCGGAGGCCGCTGCCGTTGGGCAGGGACCCCACGGGCAGGTCGGCCGCCAGCGCCGCCTCGGCGACCTCCTGGGCGTTGGCCGACCCCGCGTCCGGCAGCACGTGGTGGAGGAGTGCCCACGCCCCGGCGAACCCGGAGAGGGCCGGCGCCGGCATCGGCATGTCCCACCGCTCCTCGTACTCGCGGTTGGCCCAGGCCAGGGCCTCAGCCGCCTCCGGCCGCAGTTCGGCCTCCCCCATCACCTCTCCGTCGGGTTTGTCGGAGGCGAAGAGCCCTACCGCGTCGCGGCCGAGCGTCGCCCCGAACTCCCGCATGCAGTACGAGGAGGAGGTGCCCACGCTGGCCACGAGCGGCAGATCCTGGCGCACCATCTCCCTGCGGAGCTCCACGCCGTCCTCGAGGTAGGCGGAGACGACGAGCACGTCCACGCCGGCCCGACCGATCCTCCGGACGAGGCGCTCGCCGTCGAGCGTGGCCAGGTCGTACGGGAAGGTGCCGGCAAGCGGCAGCCCGGCCTCCTCGATCGTGGCCGCGGCCCCGAGCCCCACCGAGCGGCCGTAGACGTCGTCCACGTACAGGACCCCCCAGTCGAGCGCCTCCGGGTCCTCGCCCATCATGGGGAGCAGCTGCTCGTCGAGGAACCGCACCCCCTCGTCGCCCAACGAGCCCCCCATGGAGACGAGCCGGAAGAAGCGCTCCCCGGCGCGGACCCCGTCCTCGATCTCGCCCACGGCCCCGGTCTCCCAGAAGACGAGGTCGAGGTCGGAGGCCACCTTCGCCGCCTTCGTCGAGATCGTGCTGCCGTAGCTGCCCAGGATCACCTCGGCCCCGTCGGCCGCCGCGGCCCGCACCGCGAGGGGCGCTCCCTCGGCCGACTCAGCCGGCTGGACGCTGAGCCGGACGAGACGGCCTTCCACGCCCCCCTCGGCGTTGACCCGCTCCACCGCGAGCCGGACCCCGCGGAACTCCTCGATCCCCCCGATGCCCTGGCTGCCGGCCGTGGGGTAGACGGCACCCACAACGAGCGGGTCCGACCCCGAGGCGGGGGCGCACGCCGCCGCGAGCAGCAGCAGGGCGACGATTCGGTGCATCTTCATCCTCCTCATGCGTAGGCGAGCACGTTGGCGAGCGCGTGGGTCGCGGCCGGCGCGCTCCAGGTCCCGGTCGCCCACCGCTGCCAGCCGAGGAGCGCGCCGGCCGCGACGTTGAGCGGCAGGGACGCCTCCCCGTAGACCGGCAGGTGGACGAGGGCGAATGCCGCGGCGGTCAGCGAGATGGCCACGGCGGGCCCCCGCGCCGCCAGCCATCCGTACAGGAACCTCCGGAAGAACGCTTCCTCCGCCACCGCGGCCAGGACGGCGGCGCCGACGGGCAGGGGGGCGAAGGCCAGGGGCACGGTGGCGGCACGAGCCACCAGGGCCATGGCCAGCGCCCCGATCGCCACCGCTGCGAGCCAGGCCCGGGCTCGAGCGGGCCGGTCCCGAGCCGGGACGGGGAGCGTCAGCCCCGCCACGCCCAGGGCGGCGACCACGACGAGCGCCTCCACGCCCGGCGCCCGCAGGGCGAGCGCCGCGAGGCCGGCGCCGGCCACGAACGCAGCCCACCTGGGCGCGCGGGTCGAGGTGCGGGGTTCGGCGATCACTCGACCTGGAAGGTTACCGTTGTGATGACGCGCGGGAGGAAGAACCCGTGGTCGGCGGCGACGAACTCCGCCTCCAGGATGTGCATCCCCGGCTCCAGCTGGCCTCCCTCCGCGAGCTCTGCCAGGTTCTCGTCCAGGCCGCCCAGGAGCGTCACGGTCTCGCCGTCCAGCACGAGGTGGACGTGCCCCTGGTCGCCGCGCAGGTCGGTGGAGACCTCCTCGATGATCTCCGCGTTCTCCAGCTCGAGCCGCACGGGCGCGTCGTCCGGCGGGTAGACGGCCCCCGGCTCCGGCTCCACGATCGTGAGCTCCGCGGGCGAGCTGGGCCGCTCCGCCGTCGTCTCGCCCGTGTCCGGCGTCGGCGTCTCCTCGGTCCCGTTGCCCGTGCAGGCGGCGAGCACCAGGGCGGCGGCCAGCGCCGCGAGTCGCATCCTCACTCGATCTCCTCCTCGAAGGTCGCGGTCAACACGGTACCGTCTTCCGTGGTGGCCTCGGCGGTGAAGGACCAGGCTCCCGTCTCGAGCTCCGCCGACGCGACGAAGTGCCCTTCGGTCAGGCGCCGGGGCTCGAGCTCGATCGGCTCTCCGCCCTCGAGCGCGGCCCGGATGGCGATATCCTCCATCGGCAGCTCGCCGCCTTCGGGCGTAAAGAACGTGTAGTGGACCTCGTTGGACCCGGCCGCGCCGGGGTCCACGTACGCCTGAACGGTCCGTCCCTCGCCGAGCGGGATCACGTAGATGTCGGGCTGTCCGGGCCCGCCCTCGATCACCTCGATCTCGGGCTCGGCACCGCTCGTCTCCAGCTCCAGCTCCAGGCGCACGGCATCGTCCGGCTGCTGGATCAGGACCCCGACGCGCCAGGTCCCGGCGACCGAGAGGTTCGTGCCCTCGCCCCGCCACAGGCCCGGCTCCACCTCGTCCAGCTCGAGCTCGGTGGTCCCCACGTCGCCGCGGTCGGGCATCGAGAACCGGAGCGAGACGGCGGTCGCCTCGACGGGCTCGCCGGTGTCGTAGTCGGAGATCCGAGCCTGGAACGCGTTGGGGCCCGGCGCGCCCGGCGTGGCGGTGAGCCGCATCCGCACGGTCGTGGCGAAGTCGGATCCCTCCACCACGACGCGCTCCGGCGCAGCCGCGACCTCCTCTTCCTCTTGCAGCTGGGAGGGGGGCACGAGCCCGGCCATCAGCCCCGTGAGCCCGAAGACGCCGACGGCCATGGCGAGCTCGCCGCTCATCGTCCGCCGCAGTGTGGGCAGCCGCCCTCGGGGGATGAGGCGGAAGCGGTTGTAGGCGCCCAGAGCCAGCATGCCCCCGAAGAGCGCGCTCTTTCCCACGGCCGCGAGCCCGAAGCTCGTGTCGAAGAGGTCGCCGAGCGACCCGACCTCGCTCCAAGCGCGCAGGAAGCCCGTGAGCGCGACGAACACGATGGCCCAGGTCGCGATGCTCGAGAAGCGAGCGGCCGCCGGGGCCCGGACCTCCGAGTCGGCCCCCACGAGCCCTACCAGCAGCCAGGCCAGGCCCCCCACCCAGACGCCCACGGCCACGATGTGGATCCACTGCACGCCGACGGCCAGGACGGGGTTCCTCCCCGCGCCGGCGTGCCCGGCATAGGCGTGCACGAGCATCGCGGCCAGGGTCGTGGCGCCGAGCGCCCCCCACGCGACGCGGCCGGGCCTCGCCAGCGCCGCCGCCCCCACGAGCCCCGCGGCGACCAGGGCCGCGGCTCGGACCAGCAGGATCGTCCCTCGATCGGAGCCCAGGAGCGAGCCGAGGCCGATGTCGGCCGCGCTCGCCTCCGCGACCACCATGGCCACGAGCCCGAGCGCTCCCACCGCCCAGCCGATCGCGAGCAGCCAGGCCGCCCAGCGGACGCGGGCCGGGAACAGGAAGAGGCCCCCCATGGCGGCGCCGAGCAGGAGGACGAGCCCCCAGTAGAAGCCCCAGCGCCCGCCCACCGAGAGCGGCGTCGGGCTCGGGTACTCGACCTGCGTCGCGTCTCCCGACGGCGTCACCTCCGACGCGGCCACCCCCACGCCGAACGTGAACGCCCCCGCCGTCGTGTGCCCATCCACGCGGGAGAGCACGCGCCACGAGACGGAGTACACGCCGTCCGATAGATCCTGCGGGAGGGCCAGGCGGACCTCCCGCTCGGAACCCAGGCGCTCCAGCTCGCCCGCATCGACCTCGGCACCCTGGGAGTCCACCACCGAGACCGAGGAGAGCCCCAGGTCCAGCGGCTCGCTGAACGAGAGGAGGATCTCCTCCGGGGCCGCCTCGAGCAGCTCCCCGTCCCCGGGAGCCGACGACTCGAGCAGCGCATGGCCGCTCGCCCCGGGGGCCGCGACCACGACCCCCAGGGCGACCATGCCGGCGAGCAGGAGCGCTCTGCGCATCCGTCTAGGCCCCGGCCCTCCGGAGCGCCATGCCCCCGACGACGAGGCCGGCCACGAGCCCCACGCCCCCGACGATCAGCGCGATCAACGCCAGCGTGCGCGCCCCCGCCGCCGGGTCCTCCTCCTCGGTCGTCTCCTGCCCGGCGATCGACTGCTCGAGCGAGGTGACCCTCTCGTTCAGCCTCGTCGTCTCCTGCTCCAGGCGCTCCGCCACCTCGGCCACGGTCGGGTCCTGCGCGGGGAACGAGAGCTCCGCCGGGTCGTTCGCCGGGCTGAAGGTGTCGGGGCCGGAGCTGAACGTCTCGTTGATCCGCTGGCCGCGGACCGTGCCGAAGAACCGGAACGAGTAGTCTCCCGGCCGCGACGGCACGAAGACGGCCCGGTACTCCCCGGTGTCCCCGAACGCAGGCTCCATGGCCATCGTCGTGGACTCCTCCCCGTAGGTGATCTCCACGTCGAGGTCCACGCCGTTTAGGATCGGCTCCTCCATGTCGTGGTCGGTCAGCGTCAGCGAGGCCCAGTTGGGCTCGTAGGCC
>DASUTW010000129.1:0-4366 GCA_036374395.1 Actinomycetota bacterium | reverse complement strand
CGCCCTTGATCATCGCGAGCGCCTGATCGGCGTCGGTGACGCCCTCGTCGAGCACAGCCGACTCCTCCAGGAAGGTGATCGGGTCGTGGCCCCACTCGGCACGCAGCGCCGCCGCCCAGCCCTCGTACTGCTTCAGCAGGCGGCCGTACTTCTGCCAACGCGCGTGCGTGAGGCTGAACTGCTCGCCTTCGCGGTCCGTGACCTCGAGCTTCTCGAGCTTGTCGCGCAGCAGGACCTCCTCGAGCTCGGACTCCTTCTCGATGTAGACGTCCTGCTTGCCGGACTTGATCTTGTAGAGCGGCGGCTTGGCGATGTACACGTAGCCGGCGTCGATCAGCTCGGGCATCTCGCGGTAGAGGAAGGTGAGGACGAGGGTTCGGATGTGCGCCCCGTCCACGTCGGCGTCGGTGGCCATGACGATTTTGTGGTAGCGGGCGTCCTCGAGGTTGAACTCGTCGTGCACCCCGGTTCCGATCGCGGTGATCAGGGCCTGGATCTCCTTGTTCTCAAGGATCTTGTGCAGGCGAGCCTTCTCGACGTTGAGGATCTTCCCGCGGATCGGGAGGATCGCCTGGTACGCCGGGTCGCGGGCCTGGATCGCGGGCCCGGCGGCGGAGTCGCCCTCCACGATAAACAGCTCGCACACCTCGGGGTCGGTGAGCTGACAGTCGGCGAGCTTCCCGGGCAGGGAGGAGTCGAGGAGCCCCTTCCGCCTGGTCAGGTCCCGCGCCTGTCGAGCTGCGAGCCGCGCCTTCGCCGCCTGCTCGGACTTCTGGTAGATGCGCTTCGCCGGGCCCGGGTTCTCCTGGAGCCAGTTCATGAAGTGCTCGTTGACCGTGGTCTCGACGAGGGAGCGCATCGGGGTGTTGCCGAGCTTCGTCTTCGTCTGTCCTTCGAACTGCGGGTCCTTGATCTTGACCGAGAGGATCGCGGCGAGCCCCTCGCGGATGTCCTCGCCGATGAGGTTCTCCTCCTTCTCCTTGAGGAGGCCCTTGGCGCGCGCGTACCGGTTCATCACGTTGGTGAGGGCCTTCTTGAAGCCCTCCTCGTGGGTGCCGCCCTCGTGGGTGTTGATCGTGTTCGCGAAGGAGTGGAGCGACTCGGAGTAGGAGCCGTTCCACTGCATCGCAACCTCGACCTCGGCATCCTTGCCCTTGGCGTCGAAGTGGATCACGCGGGCGTGGATCGGCTCCTTGGCCTGGTTGATGTGCTTGACGAAGTCGGCCAGGCCCCCCTTGGCCTTGAAGACGGCCTCCCATGGCTTCCTCTCGCGCTCGTCGACGAGGGCGATCTCCACGCCGCCGGTGAGGAAGGAGAGCTCCTGGAGACGCTCGGCGAGGAGCTCTCGCTTGAAGTCGAGCTCCTCGAAGACGTCGGGGTCGGGCCAGAAGACCACCGTGGTCCCGGTCTTCTTCGTGGCCTTTCCCTTCTTCAGCGGAGAGAGGCGCTTGCCGCGCTCGTAGGCCTGGGTCCACGTGTGGCCGTCGCGCATCACCTCGACCTCGAGACGACGGGAGAGCGCGTTCACCACGGAGACGCCCACGCCGTGGAGGCCGCCCGAGACTGCGTAGGACTTCCCGTCGAACTTCCCGCCGGCGTGGAGGGTCGTGAGGACCACCTCCACGGCGGGACGCCGGTCCTTCTGCCCGGGGATCTTGGTGACCGGGATCCCGCGCCCGTTGTCCTCCACGAGGACGCTGCCGTCCTTCCGCAGCACGACCTTGATCTTGGTGCATTGGCCGGCGAGGGCCTCGTCCACGGCGTTGTCCACGACCTCGTAGACGAGATGATGGAGGCCGCGGGGGCCGGTCGACCCGATGTACATCCCGGGTCGCTTGCGAACCGCTTCGAGTCCCTCGAGGACGGTGATGTCTGCGGCCGTGTAGCCCCTCTTGCGGGTCCGTTTCGTCGTCTTCGAGGTCTTCTGCGCCACGTACCCTCCGTGATGGCCCCGCGCACAGGGGAAGGCGGCAGTACCGAAAGGGGCTGCATCGCGCGGGTTTCGTCGATGTGATTATACCATCGAGGACCGTCGCCCCTGGCCCGTCAGCCGTCTCGCTTGGGTCGCTCCGGGCCGACCACGACCCTCACCGGCGGGGGCGGATCCTCCCCCAGAACCTCGCCCGCCCGCCGGCCGATCTCGTCGGCCATGAAGCGCACCTGAGCAGCCCACGCCTGGGTCGAGGCCGACACCACCAGGCCCCCCTCGTCCAGGGAGACGGGCGCCGTGACCGGGGCCAGCCGCTCCCCCACCACCCGGGGCCAGACCCGTCCCAGGCGCCCCAGGCGCAGCCCTCGTCGAAGGGGCGGCTCGCTCAGCAGGCCTCGCAGGATCTCCCCCACCCCAGTGGGCTCGGATGGCGGGTCACCTCGGCGTGGCCGCTCCATCACGCACCTCCCACACGACGGCTCCATCCGGGATCTGGGCCTCGTCGGGTAGGGCGAGCATGGTCTGGGGACCGGCGCTGAGCGAGGCCGCGAGACGCCGCCGGCGCTCCGGGTCGATCCCGGAGAAGGGGTCGTCCAGCAGCAGCACCGGGGACTCCCCCACCTCGGCCTCGAGCGCCCCGGTCAGCCCCAGCCGCAGACACAGGGCCGCCGCCCAGGCCTCCCCGTGCGAGGCGAACCTCCGCGCCGTCCGACCTCGGACGGCCAGTTCGAGGTCGTCTCGATGGGGCCCCACGAGCGTGCTGCGCCTGATCAGCTCGTCCCCGCGACGGGCAGCCAACCCCTCCCGGAAGGCCTCCTCCAGGTCCTCTCCCGCTACCGAGGGAGCGTACGCCACGAGCAGCCGATCCCCCGAGAGCCCCTCGTACCGCTCGGACGCCCTGGGGGCGACGCGCTCGGCGGCCGCGGCCCGGGCCGCCGTCACCAGCGCCCCGCTCGCGATCAGCTCGGCGTCCCAGGCCTCGAGCTCGGCCGGGGGCCCCGGCCCCTCGTGCTCCTTGAGGAGGCGGTTCCGCTGCCTCAGCGCCCGGTCGTAGGCCCGCCGCTCTCCCTCGCGCATCGGCCAGAGCCCGTACGCCGCCTCGTCCAGGAAGCGCCGGCGCTCCTCGGGCCCGCCGCCCACGATCGCCAGATCCTCGGGGATGAAGAACACGCTCCGGACGCGGCTCCGGAGGTCGCGCTTCCTCCTGACGGACGAGCGGTTCACCTGGATCCGGTTGGCCCCGGAGGGACGGATCTCGACCTCGACGAGCACACGTCCGCTCGCGGTTTCGACCTCGCCCCGCAGGAACGCGGATCCCGCTCCCTCCCGGATCAGGGGCTGATCGGCTGCCGTCCGGGGGGAGGACAGCGTCAGCAGGTAGTGCGCGGCCTCGAGGAGGTTCGTCTTCCCCTGGGCGTTCGCGCCGACCACGGCGGTCAGCCCGGCGGGCACCTCGAGCCGGGTACGGGCGTGGTTCCGGAAGTCCCGGACCTCGATCCACGCGAGCTGCACCTAGCCCACGGGGGCGGGCA
This sequence comes from Actinomycetota bacterium, assembly GCA_036374395.1. Classification (GTDB taxonomy): domain Bacteria; phylum Actinomycetota; class UBA4738; order UBA4738; family CALAEC01; genus DASUTW01. The sequence goes on along the minus strand of DASUTW010000129.1, from coordinate 904 downwards.
GGCGCACCGGCATCACGAGGTAGGTGTAGGCGTCGCCGCCCTCCCCGCGAAGGATCGCCGGCTTCAGCCCGTCCCGCAGCTCCACGTGCACGCGCTCGTCGGTCACCGCGGCGAGCCCGTCCCCCAGGTAGGTCGGGTTGAAGGCCACCGTCAGCTCCTCGCCCTCGTAACCCGCCTCCACCGCCTCGACCGCATCGCCGAGGTCGGGCGAGGAGGAGGTCAGGCGCACGCCGAGCGCGTTCAGCTCGAGGCGCACGGGCGCGTTGTCGCGGGCCAGGAGGCCGACACGACGCACCGCCTCGAGCAGCTCCTGCCTCGGGGCGACGAGCTTGTTTCCGCCGGGCTCGGGGATGAGCTGGCGGAAGTTCGGGAACTCGCCCTCGATCAGCCTCGAGATCAAGCGGAGCTCGCCGACCCGGAACGAGGCCTGCGCCTGCCCGATCACGACCTCCACCTCGCCCTTCTCCTCCGCGGCCGCGGCCCGGCCCACCTCGCTGATGGCCCGCTCGGGGACGAGCGCCTTCCCCTCGCCGTCGCCGGTGGCCTGGAGCTCCCGGACAGCCAGCCGGTAGGAGTCCGTGGCAGCCATGGTGAGTCCCTCTCGGTTCGCCTCGAACAGCACGCCCGTCAGGATCGGACGGGCCTCGTCGCGCGAGGCCGCCTTCACCACCTGGGCCACGGCCTCCCCGAAGGCCGGGGCCTCTAGGGTCAGGCGGATCCCCTCGGGGTGACGGAGCTGTGGGAAGTCCTCGGCCGGCAGGCAGCGCAGGGTGCCCTCGAAGCTGCGGCAGGTCACCCGGGCGATCGAGCCGTCCGCCGAGATGTCGACGTCGTCCGGGGGCAGGGACTTCACCATCTCCGCGACGAGCCTCGCCGGCACGAGGGCGCTCCCCTCCTCGGAGAC
>DASUTW010000128.1:0-4318 GCA_036374395.1 Actinomycetota bacterium | reverse complement strand
CCTTGCGGAACCTGGCCGTGGCGGGGAGGGGGTTCTCGCGGACCTTGGCCCGGCGCTCGTCGATCTGATGCTGGAGCTCGGCGGGGTCCATGCCCTGGGCGGCCGAGGCGTCCTGGGCTCCCCACAGGATCACCACCCGGGAGAGGTCGCTGGGATCCACCCGCACGGGCAGGGCGGCCCCGGAGGTGAGGATCCCCACCATCGCCCCGGGGATGAACTCCTTCTTCTTCACCATGTAGGGGTCACGGCCCTCGACGCGGACCTCGAGGTCCATCTCGACCTGCGGGTTGATCTCGTTGAGGACGACGCCCGTCTGGCGGAAGGACTCGATCGTGGCCGTCCCGGGAAGCCCGGCGGCGACGATCTGTCGGGCCCGCCTCTGGGATCTGCCCACCGAGCGGGCCCAGAGGAGGAGCAGGAGACCGGTGGCGGCGAGGATGGCGCCCGTCACGGTCAGCCCGGCGGCCCCGGCGCTCGCTGAGCGGCCCGCGATCAGGAACCCCACGCCGAGCACGAGCTCGAGGATCGCCGTGCCGGCGAGGACGTTCCGCATGCGGTTGCCGCCCCAGCTCGGTCCCTGCGCGATGGACATCGGATCTCCCTCCCTCTGCTCGTCGGGAGTGTGGGGGCGCCCCGCTCCCGGGTCAAGCCCTATCATCGCGGCGTGAGCTACGGAGCGACCTCGGCCACGGCCCCGCTGAAACGGGTGCTGGTGCGGCCGCCCATGGAGACCGCCGGCTGGGAAGCGTACGGCTGGAGGTCGGAGCCCGACATCGACCGGATGGTCCGGGAGCACGAGGCGTACGTGGCGGAGCTGGAGGCGGCGGGCGCCGAGGTCGTGGCCGGGACGACGCGGGTGCCCGGCGACCCCGACGCGATCTACCCGTGCGACGTGGCGATCGTGACCGAGCGCGGGGCGATCGTCCTGCGTCCGGGGAAGGCGGCGCGGCGGGGGGAGCAGGACGCGATCGCGGCCGACTTCGAGGCGGCCGGCGTTCCGATCGTCGGCCGGCTCGAGGAGCCGGCCACCGCGGAGGGAGGGGACCTCCTGTGGCTGGACGAGCGCACGCTGGTCGTGGGGCGCTCCTACCGGACGAACGACGAGGGGATCGCGGCCCTGCGCGAGCTGCTGCCCGAGGTCGAGGTGGTCTCGGTCGACCTGCCCCACCACCATGGCGCGGGTGTGATCCTGCACCTCCTGTCGCTGATCAGCATGCTGGACGAGGACCTGGCGGTGGCCCACCCGCCCCTGCTGCCCGTGCGGCTGATGGAGATGCTGGGGGAGCGAAGGGTACGGCTGATCGAGGTGCCCGAGGAGGAGCTCGACTCCCAGGGCCCCAACGTGCTGGCACTGGGGCCCCGGGTGGCGCTGGCCCTGGAGGGGAGCCCGGTGACGCGGCGACGGATGGAGGCGGCGGGGGTCGACGTTCGCGTCTACGCCGGCGAGGACCTCTGCAGGAAGGGGGACGGCGGCCCTACCTGCCTGGCCCAGCCCATCCTCCGGGGCTGACGTTCGTGTCGGACCCCCGCGCTACGGTCCGTGCATGTACGCCCGCGCGGTCGGGGTGGCGGTGGTCGGCGTCCACGGCCATCCGGTCTCGGTCGAGGCCCACATCGGGCGAGGGCTCCCCGCGCTCCAGCTGACCGGCCTGCCCGGGGCCGCGGTCCAGGACGCCCGGGAGCGGGTGCGCCCCGCGGTGGAGAACTCCGGCCTCGAGTGGCCGCTCCGCCGGGTGACCGTGAACCTCAGCCCCGCCGACCTCCGGAAGGAGGGGCCGGGGTTCGACCTTCCCATCGCCCTGGCGGTCCTGGCCGCGACGGCCCAGCTCGACCAGGAGCGCCTGCCGGGGTACGCGGCGGCGGGCGAGCTCTCGCTGAAGGGGTCGCTCGTCCCGACGCCGGGCATCCTGGCGGTGGCCTGGGCGGCTCGGGAGACTGGGCTTCGGGGCGTGATCGTCCCCGAGGCCAACGCAGCCGAGGCCGCGCTCGTGGAGGGGATCGAGGTCGTGGGGGCGCCGTCGCTGGCGCGGGCCGTCGAGTTCCTGCGGGGGAGGTGGGAGCCGGGGCCGCCATCCGAGCCCCCTCCCGGCTCCGTGGACGGGGTCGGGGTGGACTTCTCGGAGGTGCGAGGCCAGGCGGAGGCCCGGCGGGCCCTGGAGATCGCCGCGGCCGGCGGGCACAACGTTCTGCTGTTCGGCCCGCCCGGTGGGGGGAAGACGATGCTGGCCCGGCGCCTCCCCACGATCCTGCCCGCGATGAGTCGCGACGAGGCCCTCCAGGTGACGCGCCTCCACTCGATCGCCGGACTGGTCCCGCCGGGCCGCGGGCTGATCGAGGCACGCCCGTTCCGGGCGCCGCACCATTCGGTCTCGACCGCGGGGCTGCTGGGGGGCGGATCGCACGTGATCCGCCCCGGAGAGCTCAGCCTCGCCCATCACGGAGTCCTGTTCCTGGACGAGGTGACCGAGTTCCGACGAGACGTGCTGGAGGGCCTCAGGCAGCCGCTGGAGGACGGGCGGGTTGTGGTGGTCAGGGCGTCGGGCGCGGTGGCGTTCCCTGCGCGCTGCACGCTCGTCGCGGCGGCGAACCCGTGCCCCTGCGGGTACCAGGGCGACCCCCGGAGACAGTGCACGTGCTCGGAGGCGAGGGCGGCTCAGTACAAGCATCGCCTGTCGGGACCGCTGCTCGACCGTCTGGACATCCGCCTCACGGTTCCGCGCCTCTCGAAGGCCGAGCTGATGGGAGCGGCGGCGGGAGAGCCCTCCGCGACGATCCGCGATCGGGTCGAGGAGGCGCGCGAGCGGCAGCGGGCCCGGCTGCGCGGGACGCCGTTCGGGGCGAACGCGGCGATGCCCGGCTCGGTGGCCCGGCGGCATGCCCGGATGACCTCGTCCGCCGAGCGGGTGCTGGGGAGCGCGGTGGACCGCCTGGGGCTGTCGGGGCGGGGCTTCGACCGGGCGATGAAGGTGGCCCGGACGATCGCCGACCTCGAGGGATCCGAGCGCGTGACCGACGCGCACGTCTACGAGGCGCTTCGGTTCCGGGGGGCCGATCGGGAGGGCGTTGGTGCCGCCTGATCGCGCGTCGCCCGCGCCCGACGAGGAGGTCGAGGCCCGCCCGGGGCGGGCGGGCGCGGGCGACGCGCGCTCCCTCCCTCGGGGGTGGCCGGAGGGCTTCGCCGCGTCGGAGGGAGACCGGGAGGCGCTCCTTCGCCTCTCGACGATGAACGTCGTCCCCGCTGAGCTGTACGCCAGGGCCTGGATGGAGGGGAGCGCGGCCGCGTGTCTCGCCGCGACCCGGGAGCCGCGGAGCCGGGGGCCGCGCCCGACCCCGGGGGAGATCCTGGCCCGGCTCGAGGCGTGCGGCGGGCGATTCCTCGTCGTCGGCGACCCCGGGTTCCCCGAGCGGCTCCTCGATCTGCCCGACCCGCCGGCGTGGCTGTTCGTCCGGGGCTCCGTCCCGCTGGACGTCCTCGCGGTGGCGATCATCGGGGCTCGGCGCTGCTCCTCCTACGGGAGGGAGACCGCCGAGGCGATCGGGCGGGGGCTCGCCGCCCTCGGCGTGGCGGTGGTGAGCGGCGCCGCCCTGGGGATCGACGGCGCCGGGCACCGAGGAGCCCTGGAGGGCGAGGGCCACACGATCGCGGTGCTGGGCTCGGGGGTGGACGTCCCCTACCCGCCCTCGAACCGGGACCTGATCGAGCGCATCGCCGTCGAGGGCGCGCTGATCAGCGAGTACCCGCCCGGCACGCCGGCCAACGGGTTCCGCTTCCCGGCGCGGAACCGCCTGATCGCCGCCCTGGCCAGGTCTGTCGTCGTGGTGGAGGGGGCGGCCGGCAGCGGCTCGATGATCACCGCCGAGATCGCGACCGACGTGGGGAGGGAGGTCTACGCCGTGCCCGGGAACGTCACCTCGCGGCTGGCGGAGGTCCCCAACGCCCTGATCCGGGACGGCGCGCCCATGGTGCGGCACGCCCAGGACGTCCTGGACTGCCTCCGGGGGGAGGTCTCGCACGCCCTCCGAGCGCTCCGGGACGGCGACCGGGGGCCGCCGCCGGACGAGGAGGGGCTGAACGCCGAGGAGCGACGCGTCCTGGGGGCGCTGGCCGCCCCTGCCACGGCCGAGGGGGTCGCCGGCGACGCCGGGCTCCCCCTGCACCGCGTGCTCCCCGTGCTGGCCGCCCTGGAGCTTCGGGGGCTCGTGCGCGACGTGGGAGGCCGGTTCGAGCGGCGGTCGGGAGAGGCCTAGAAGCGGAGCGCCCTCCAGACGTCGTCCCCGCGGTCGCGAAGGTCCCCGACGTGAGGCGCGGGTGGACGCG
>DASUTW010000127.1:0-25023 GCA_036374395.1 Actinomycetota bacterium | reverse complement strand
CAACCAGAGCGGCGGGGTGATCGACGCCTGCACGGAGGCCGAGGTCGTGGACGGGATCCGCCTGCTGGCCGAGACCGAAGGTGTGTTCACCGAAACGGCGGGAGGCGTGACGATCGCGGTCCTCAAACGACTGGCCGAGTCTGGAGCCATCCGTCCCGACGAGGAGACCGTCGCCTACGTGACCGGCAACGGCTACAAGACGATCGAGGCGTTGGAAGGCCACGTTGCCCCGAGTTACCACGTGGCCCCGGACCTCGACGAGTTCCTCACAGCGATCGGCGCCTGACCGTCGCGAGGACACACATGGACGCCGTCGTCGACCATGATGTTGATCTGCCCGGTGGACACTAGCGCTTGCGCGACGATCACGGCACCGTGCGCCTCATCCCCGCAGTCACCGCGATCTGTGACAAGACTCGCGCCCCGTGCTCGACGAGGTCGACGCCGCTGATATCGCCGCCGGCGGTCCCTATCGCCGTGGTAAGCCCGCCGAGCTGTCCGTGCGAATCCCCCTGCCGGCCCCGGGAGGTTCTGGCGCGGCGGCGTCCGGCCGGTAGACGATGACACCCATCGGCGTGGGGTTGAAACCGTTGCACGCGTTCCGCTTCTGCGGGCAGTTCGAGACTGCAAGGAGCAGGTTCATCTCCGCCCGGAGGTCATAGTGGTCGCCCGGCTCGCTCGTGGGTTCCCGGATCTCCAAGGTCCCATCCTCGTCCACTTCCACCCGCATAAACGGGACGAACGCGTCAGGGATTCGGCGGCGGTCCACTGACATGCCAGCCGCGGCCAGGGCCATCGCGAAGTTGTCCCGGCAGTTCGCCGTGCCCGGGACCCTGTAGCGGAGCTGGTTCACCTCTTCGCTACACATCGGGCCGTACGCGAAGCTCTCCTCGTTGGAGTAGCCGACGATCGTCATCATCTTGTGGCAGGTGACTGAGTACAGAACGTCGCCTCGACGGAGTTCGCGCCGCTTGTTGAGCAAGAGGGAGTTCCCCATGCTGAGCTCATCTGTGGGATCGGAGGGGTCGTAGCAGATCACGTCGGGGACCTGCTTGCCCTCAACGTCCACGAACCGGACGACGTCACGCGCGGAGACCATGAAGGCGTCGTACCCCTTGGCCGGGATGACCCACTCCCGAACCACGGCTCCGGGGACCGGGTGACGACGCATCGTGGCGGGGAGGTCGGCCGTGCTCACGCCCCCATCTTAGCGTCGAGATACCTATGCAGGCCCCGCGCCAGCGCGCGCAGGGCGGGGGCCCTGGCGGTTAGGTCAGCCCGAAGAACCGCTCCGCCACGCCGCCCCGGACCGCCAGCGCGTCGGCGCCTCCGTCCGTCGCCTCGTCGATCGCCGCCAGGTTCCGCTCAGCGTCGGCGACGACGTAGGGATGGTCCGTGCCGAATAGCACGCGCTCCGGTCCCGCTAGAGCCAGGGCCGCACGCAGCGGCGCGGGCCCGTAGACGAGGCCGTCCAGCCATAGCCGGCCAAGGTCGGTCGATGGCGGGAGGGGCATCTGCTCCCGAGCACGCGGGTCGGTGCGCCAGACGGCGTCGAGACGGTCGGCCAGGAACGGCAGGGCGCCGCCCCCGTGCGCGGCGAGGATCCGCAGGCCCGGGAACCGCTGCAGGACTCCCCCGAGAACCAGCCGGGCCACGGCCACCGTCGTCTCGAACGGGAGGGACAGGCCCAGGGACAAGGCCAGCCCGTGCCCCTCCAGCTCTGGGACCGGGAGACCCCGCTGGGGGTGGATCGTTACCGGCACGTCGAGCCGTTCCAGCAGGCCCCACAGCGGGTCCAGCTCGGGGTCGTCGAGTTGCCGGCGGCAGAGCAGGGGGCCTGACGCGATCCCGAACAGGGTGTCCGTCGCCGCCACCTGCTCGGCGGCAGCCGCCGCCGCGGCCAGGTCATGCTGGGGGAGCGCGCCGAGGCCCGCCAGTCGGCCGCCGCTCGCCCTGAGGAGGCCGGCCATCTCGGCGTTCAGCTCCGCGGCCGCGTCGACCGCCTCCTGCCCATCGAACGGCTCCAGCAGGGGGTTGGCCATCTGGACCGCCGCACGGTCGATCCCCAACCGGTCCATGAACCGCAACTTCTCCGCCGGATCGATGAAGGACCGGCCGACCGGCCGCCCGCCGGTGCGTTCCTCGGACGCGAAGACGATCAGCCGGTCCCCGTCCGGTCCCCCCGTGATACGAGGCGCCGTCGGCCGGGCCCGCAGCCGCTCAATGAAGCCGGGCGGGAACAGGTGCGAGTGGGCGTCGATGACCGCTGACATGGGTGACGTACGATAGCCGCGTCGCGGTACCCTGACGGCGCCCAGCGCTGCGACGGCTAGAAGGGAATGCAGGGCGGGGAGGACGGATTCCGGTGAAGCACCTGGTCGGCTCGTTCGTGCGCACCGGGCCGGGGGGCTGGGTCGGAGACCTCCGCGCCGGGGTCCTCAGTGCGGCCAGGGTGATGGATGAGGTCCCGACCCTCGGATCGAGGACCTCGACCCGAAAGTCGACATTGTGGCAGTCGCCGAGGGCGCCAACGAGCGAGCCCGGGCCGCAGCCGCTTCGTTCGGCCCGCGGGACCGCTGCAGGGCGTGCCCTCCGCGTGGAGGAAGATCGACATGGCCGAGATACCCACCCGGGCTGGCTCCGTCGCCAGGCCGCCGGGCCGGGCGTCCGGCGGGGCGCGGGCGGTTGCAGTGCTCCGTTGCGCGGACGCGAGCGTGACGGCTAAGACCCGCATGGGCGAGTTCCCAACGGTTCGGTGACGTGGAGCACGCTTGAACCCGGTGGGCCCGGTCGAACCCCGGGCGGCTCCAGCGGCGGCGCAGCCGCCCGCGGTCGAGGCGGGCGCGGTCCCGGCCGAGTTCTGCGTCGACACGGGCTGGTCCATCCGCTCGCTGTCCGCGCTCTGCGGTCTGGCGGGTCCGCATCTGAACCCCGACCAGGTCATGCCCAGCGACGTTGTGTCCCTCGCTTCGTCCACGGACGACGCGGGCTCCATCGCCATGTGGGTCAAGGCATGCAGGGTCCTGTTCGATGCGTTCGGGGTCCGCGACGGCTCTTCCGCGCTGCGTCCAGATCGGGCCGCCGAACCGATCACGCGGGGCGGTCGCCGCCTCAGGGTCGGTCGCGCCCCGTTCGCCGGCCTGGCCGAGACTGCGCACGAGGCCGAGCGGACGTGACCCGGTGCTCCGCCGCCGCCTTGGAGGCGCTGGCCGAGGTGGGCGCCGCCGTGGTCAGGCGCTCGCCCGGCGCCGCGGCGGCGCAGAAGCGCGTTCGTCGCCCTCGACGTCCTGGAGGCGGCCCGGGTCTGTCACGAGGAAGGATGGGACGCTCCGGTATGCGTCATCGACGCAAGCGGCCCTGCGCCGATGGCGACGACATCATGCCGGGAAAGCCGAGTCGGCCGAGCGGCTTCGACGCGATGTGCCCGCAGCAATGTGCGGGATGATGGACGAGTCCGATGTCCTGGTTGCCCGGGCCATGTGGGTGGCGGCGCTGCCCGCGAAGGCCGAGCTGGTCGACGCAGCAGCCGCTCCGGTATGGGGCGACGGCGCGCTGCTCCGGACCACCACGCCGCTCTCCCTCGCCGAGATTTCCGAGGTCCCGCCCGCCGGCGGGGCGGACGGCGATGGCATCCCGGAGGGTATCCAGCTTGCCGGGTCGGCTGTGCGGGACGACCGGCTGTTGGAAGTGGCCCGCTCGCTGCAGCGGTTCATACGGGGAGGAGGGCGGTGATGTGGAGCGTTGCCTTGTCCGGCCGCACGGCGCTGGTCACAGGGGCGGGGCGTGGGATCGGACGTGCCATCGCGCTCGAACTGGCCCGGGCCGGCTCGGACATCATCGCGGTGGCCCGCACGGGAGGTCAGCTCGAGGAGGTGGCCAGAGACGTGCGCGCTCTGGGGCCGGAGGCTTTGGCCCTGCCCGCTGACATCGCTCATGTGGACCGCCTGCCGGAGGTCGTGGCAGAGGCCTGGCGCTGGCGAGGACGGGTCGACGTTCTCGTGAACGCGGCCGGGGTGATCGACCGCACGCAGCCTCCCGACATTCGGCCATCCCACTGGGACCCGGTTTTCGCGACGAACGTCCGGGGGACGTACTTCCTCAGCCAGGCGGTGGGCGCGCGGATGTTCGAGCGGGGGGAGGGCGCCGTCGTTAGCATCGCGTCGCTCGCGGGCGAACGGGTCACCGGCGCGTCCGTCACCTACCAGGCCAGCAAGGCCGCGCTGATCCAGATCACCCGGGCACTCGCCGTGCGGTTCGCGCCCGCGGTCCGGGTGAACGCCGTCGGCCCGGGCTACATCCGGACCTCGCTGAACGAGGAGTGGCTCGACCGCCCCGAAAACCGCTCCTATGTCGAGGAGCGCACCCCTCTGCGGCGAGTGGGCACGCCGGATGACGTCGCGGGCGCGGTCGTGTTCCTGGCCTCGCCAGCGGCGTCGTACATCACGGGGCAGCATCTCCGGGTGGATGGAGGCTGGAGCGTCGCCTGAGGCCGTCCCGCCCCGGCGCGTCGTCCTCGTCGAGCACCGCGTGGGGTCCCGCGTCGGACTCGAACCCAACGAGCAGCCTGCGGAGGATGCCGGCCAGCTCCTGCTTGTCCCGGGCTGACAGCGCGCCAAGGAGTGCGATTTCGTTCTCGATGTGCGCGTCGAGGGCCTCCTCCACCACACGCAGCCCGCGAGTGGTGAGCCGCACCAGCACGCTGCGCCGGTCGTCGAGGTCGGGGATCCGCTCGACCAGGTCCGCCGCGGTCAGCCGGTCGAGCCGGTTCGTCATCGCCCCGGACGAGATCAGCAGCGAGTTGTAGAGGCCGGTGGGGGTGAGCCGGTACGGGGGGCCCGCCCGTCGCAGCGCCGCGAGGACGCCGAACCCGGACTCGTTGATGCCGTACCGGGAGAGGACCGTCTCGATCCGCCGCTCGAGGATGCGGGACAGGCGGGAAATCCGCGCGATCACCGCCATGGCCGAGAAGTCGAGATCCGGACGCTCCCGCCGCCACTCCGCGAGGATCTGGTCAACATGGTCCGCCGCTCCCGAGGCCCCCATCCGATCCCTCCCCCGGGGCCGCCCGAGATATCTAGGCGTTAAGATACATGATAACCTCATCCGGCCGATGGAACGGACGGGGTTCGCCGCAGGGTACGACCCCGCGATGGGTCTGCGCGACATGGCACGGTGGATGCGCGCGGCGGAGGAGCAGGGCTTCGAGATCGGCTTCTTCTCCGAGACGATCGAACTGATGCGCGACTCGGTCTCGGCCCTTGCCACTATCGGTTTGGCCACCGACCGCCTAGTGATCGGATGCACGCAGATCGTGCGCCTGCGCAGCCCCCTGGTGATGGCCCAAACGCTCGCGTCCCTCGACGAGGTGACGGGAGGACGGATTCTCCTGGCCCCCGGGGCGTGCACCTCCACGCACGCCAAACGCCACGGGCTGGAGCACCTCGATCCCGGGGTGACCCTCCGGGAGTGGGTCGAAGCGATCCGGGCGATCCTCACCGGGGAGACGGTCTCGTACCGCGGAAAGGTGGTGCACTTCGACGACGTCCGGCTTGGATGGACCCCGCCCCGCCAGGACATCCCCATCTTCATCCCGGCAACCAGCCGGAAGGGCCTGCGCATCGCGGGGGAGATCGGTGACGGCGTCGTGCTGAACGCGGTCTGCTCGCCGGAGTACTCCGAGAATGCGATCGCGATCGTCCGCGAGGCGGCGACTGAGGCCGGCCGGGACCCTGACGCGATCGCGATCTACCAGCTCGTCAACTGCTCGATCGAGGACGACCGCGTGGCCGCGCTCGACGCGATCCGCTGGGAGGTTGCCAGCAAGCTCGACCCCATCCAGCTGCCGTTCATCATGGGGCCGAAGAAGCTGGTGGGCGAGCCGTACATGCACGAGGCCGACGTCCCGATATTCCAGGAGGCCTGGGCACGAGGGGGCAAGGAGGAGCTGATCCGCGTGGTCCCCGACTCCTACATCGAGGGGATGACCGCAAGCGGGAAGCCTGATGAGGTCGTGGCGAGGGTCCAGCGGTACCGCGACGTCGGCGTGCAGGTCCCCATCCTCCGTCCGGCTGCCCCCCACCAGGCGAGGCGGCTCATCGACCTCTTCGCCCCCGTCCGCGCCGGCTGACGGTCCCCTTCACCCGCCCCGACGGCGTCACGCTCACGCCGTAGTCCCGCTTGGCGGAGGTCGGACTGACCAGCCCCTCGGCGACATCCCGGGCGACTGCGGCGGGGTTGCGCTGGACCGGGGGGTGGAAGCCCCCGCCGCCGGGGAGGTCGAGCGTGAAGCGGGTTCCTGCCTGAAGCGGCAGCGAGAGCTTCGGGTTCGGCTTGGTCCCGAGGGAGGTCGAGAACCCGCCCGCGCCGCCGGGAAGCCCGCCGAGGTACCCCTCCGCCCGGATGCGCATCCGGTCGGCCAGCGACGAGACGATGAACGGCTCGCCCGTCCGGACCTCCACCTCGATCCGCTGGCCCAAGCCTCCCCGGAACCGACCCGGCCCTCCCGAGTCCCGGCGGAGCTCCTTCCTCCGGAACACCAGTGGCGACGTCGACTCGATGACCTCGACGGGCGCGGTGGCGATGCCGCTCGGGAACGACGTCGTGGACAGCCCGTCGGCGGTGGGACGGGCGCCCATGCCACCCGCGGCGAAGAACACAGTGATGAAGCGGTCGGCGCCCGCGCCCCGTACGGTCGTCAGCCAGATGTTGCCGGCGCCCTCCGCCAGCACACGGTCTGGGACGATCTGGACCAGCGCGCCGAAGACCGCGTGGGGAAGGAAGTGCCCCACGATGTGCCGCGCGGCGACCGCAGCGGGGAACAGAGCGTTCAGAATCGACCCCTCGGGGGCGCTGGTGGAGACCGGCCGGAACGAGCCATCGTTGTGCGGGACCTCCGGCGAGATCGCGCACTTCAAGGCATAGCTCGTGTAGGCCGCCGTGTAGTTCAGGACGACGTTCATGCCCCGGTCGATCTGCGGCGAGCTGCCACTGTAGTCGACGTGGATGCGGTCGCCCTGGACGCTCACCCGGCACGCGATCGTCACCGGCTCGTCCAGGCCGTCGGTTTGGATCGTGTGCCGGTAGTCGCCGTCGGGCAGGGTCCGGATCGCATCCCTCATGGCCTGCTCGCTCCGGCCCAAGATCTCCTCGGCTAGATCCTCGAGGTCGTCGAGCCCAAAGTCCTCCAGATACTCGAGGAGGCGTTCCGCGCCGACCTGGTTGCCAGCCACCTGTGCGTGCACGTCACCGAGGACCTCGAACGGCGCCCGGACGTTGGCCTGGAGAATCCGGAGCAGCTCCTCATTCGGCCGGCCCGCGTCGAAGAGCTTCGTCACGGGGATCGACAGGCCCTCCTCGAAGACCTCCCCCGCGTCGGCCGACAGGCCACGGCCGCCGATGTCCATGGCGTGACAGGTGTTCCCGAAGAAGCCGACCAGCCGTCCGCGGTGGAAGACCGGCGTTACCACCGAAAGGTCGTTCAGTTGGCCGCTGGTCATCCAGGGGTCGTTGGTGATCAGCACGTCGCCGGGCTGCAGCGTCTCCGGCGGAAATGCCGCCAGGAAGTGGGTCATCGAGGTCGCCAGCGAATTGATGTGACCCGGGGTGCCGGTCACGGCCTGGGCCAGCATCCGACCCCGGCGGTCGAACACGGCGGCAGACAGGTCGCCGGACTCCCGCACGATCGGCGTGAACGACGTCCGCTGGAGCGCTGCAGCCTGCTCGTTCGTCACGGTGACCAGGCGGGTCCACAAGATCTCCAGGGTCACTGGGTCCATCGCCGGGCGCCGTCGGGCGCCGTCAGAGCCTTCACGGCCAGTGGTCATCGCACCGTCACCACCAGGGTACCGACCTCGTCCACCCGCCCAGTCGACCCCGGGCCGATCACCGCGGTCGACTCGCGCTCCTCGACGACCGCGGGCCCCTTCACGACATCGCCCGGACCTAGGGCGTAGCGGTCGTACACGTTCGCCGAGACGAAGCGCCCCGACTCCAGGAACCAGACGCGGCGCCGGCCCTTCAGCGCCGGACGCGCCGTGTCGGCCCGTCGGCGAGCACGGACGTCGAGCTGCGGCTCCGGTCCCATGACCCGGACCCGCCACGTCATGATCTCGGGCTCGACGCCTGGCGGCCGGCGGCCGTAGCTGCGGACGTACGTTGCCTCGAAGGCTTCCTCGACCTGCACCGCGGGGTCCTTCCGGTGCAGGGCGTCGCCGAGCTCGACGGTGACCGGGTCGCCCTGGCCGCGGTGGCGGACGTCGACGGCCAGGGTGATCGCAACGTCATCGCGCCGGACGCCCGCCTGGCGAAGCTGGCGGGTCCCCTCGCGTGCCATCGTGGCGATCGCCGCCCGGACTTCCCCCCACCGGACATCGCCCAGGGCGCAGGGCAGGCTCCGAGCGAACTCGAAACCGGGGTTCGCGGTCAGCATGCCGAACGCCGACGCCACACCGGCGCTCGGCGGGAACACCAGGGTCCGAATGCCGATCCCCCGGGCGACCCCCCAGGCGTGGACCGGTCCCGCGCCGCCCGTCGCCACGATGGCGAAGCGGCGAATGTCGCGCCCGCGCTCGATCGCGTGCATCCGCGCGGCGCTGGCCATGTTCTCGTTCACAACCCGGTGCACCGCCGCGGCGGTCCCCTCGACCGGGAGTCCGAGCTCGTCGCCAAGGCGACTGAGCGAGTCTCGGGCGGCGTCGAGGTCGAGCGCCATGTCGCCGCCCAGAAAGAACGCGGGATTCAGGAAGCCCAGCACGAGGTCGGCGTCGGTCACAGTCGGTTCTTTCCCGCCGAGGCCGTAGCAGACCGGCCCGGGGTCGGACGAGGCGCTCTCCGGCCCGACCTTGGGGAGCCCGAACGGGCCGACCCGGGCGATCGACCCCCCGCCGGCTCCGATCTCGATCAGATCGATCACGGGCACCTTCAACGGCAGGCCGCTGCCCTTGGTGAAGCGGTACACCCGTGCGGCCTCGTGCTCCCGGGTCACTAGCGGGAGACCGTCCTCGATGAGCACGGCCTTGGCGGTGGTTCCGCCCATGTCAAACCCCAGGACGTCGCGGTGACCGGTCCGGATCCCCCAGAACCCGGCCGAGAGGGCGCCCGCCGCGGGTCCGGACTCGAGCAACCGCACCGGGAAGCGCTTGGCCGTATCGACCCCGGCGAGCCCGCCGCCGCCGGTCGACAGCATGATGTGCAGCGGCGAGCGAAGTCCCATCGCGGCCAGCCGCTCCCGCAGCCTCTCAAGGTACCTCGCCACCAGGGGCATCACGTACGCGTTCGCAACGACGGTGCTTGTCCGGTGAAACTCGCCCAGCTCCGGCGCAACCTCGCTGGACAGGGAGACGGGGAGGTCCGGGAGGACCTCGCGGAGCGCTGCCGCAACCGTCTGCTCGTGACACGGATCCCGGTAGCTGTGCAGCAGAGAGATCGCGGCGGCCTGCACCCCCTCGCGCTCCAGCCGTCGGGCGATCCTCCGGACGTCCTCGGGGTCGACCGGCCGGTCTACGGAGCCGTCCGCCAGGATCCGCTCGTCGACCTCCCAACGCAGGCGGCGGGGCACGAGCGGCTCAGGCATCTCGAGGAACAGGTCATACAGGTCGTAACGGAGCTCGCGGCGAATCGTGAGGACGTCGCGGAACCCCTTAGTGGTGAGGAGCGCCGTCCGGGCTCCCTTCCGCTCGATCAGCGAGTTCGATACCAGGGTTGTCCCGTGCACCACCTCGCCGACCCCGGCCGGGTCGATGCCGTCCAGGATCTCGCCCACCCCCCTTTCGACGGCCTCGGAGGGGTCGGCGGGGGTGGTCAGGACCTTCGCCGCCGCGACCACCCGTCCGGTGCCGACAGCGACGAGGTCGGTGAACGTCCCTCCGATGTCGACGGCGATGCGGAACCCCGGTCGTGTGGTCGCACGCGGCGAGATGTGCGTCTCCTTCCCGGCGGGCCGGCGGAACTCGGGCCGGGTCGCGCATGATAGCATCTTGACTTCAAGAGACTTTTCCCGGGAGGGTGATCCGTGTCGACGAACCCGGAGGCGCTCCGCCTGCAGGTCGGGGGCAAGGTCGAGTACGACTGGGGCACACTATGGCCGGCCTACCACAAGGAGAAGATGAACTGGGCGACCGGCTTCCGCACGAGGGGCGACGTGGACATCCTGTTCCTGTCGGGGACTACCGGCCGCGACCCGTTCAACGACGCGCCGGCCCGGACCCCCGAGGAGGAACGCGCCGGGCGGGGGAACGTGGTCCAGGGTGGGATGCGGGCTCAGACCCGGCAGTGCCTGCAGGAGATCAAGGACAACCTCGAGATCATGGGGGCGTCCCTCAAAAGCATCGTGATGTTCCGGTACTACGTGAAGAACCGAGAGCAGGTGTTCGACATGCGAGACGAAATGTACGCCTTCTTCGAGGAGCACGAGCCCGATCTCCGCGAGCATCCCAGGCCGGCCACGCTGCTTCGGGGGGTCGGCATCGACCTGCCGGATATGCTGATAGAGATCGAGGCCTGGGCGGTGGTGCCCCGGTCCGGCTAGCCCCCAGTCGTTCTGGTCAACGGGCGACCACGCCGGCGCCGGGTCCACGATGAAGCTCCCCGCCTTCTCCTACGTCGCCCCGACCAGCCTCGGCGAGGCCGTGGAGGCCCTCGCGGCTGGCGCTCCCGACGCACAACCCCTCGCCGGCGGGCAGAGCCTCCTGCCCGCCATGGCCTTGGGGATGGTGCGGCCCACCATGCTGGTCGACCTCGGGCTGGTCCCGGGCCTCGACGCCCTCGAGGCGGCCGGGCATGGCACCGTCGTCATCGGCGCTATGGCCCGCCAGCGGGCCGTGGAACGCCACCCCGAGCTGTTGCGCCGGTGCCCCGCGATCGGCGAGGCAGCGGGCCACGTGGGCAGCGTCCCCGTGCGAAACCGGGGCACGGTCGGCGGCAGCATCGCGAACGCCGACCCCGGGGCGGAGTGGCCATGCCTGCTGCTCGCCCTCGACGGGGAGGTGGACGCCACCGGGCCGGAGGGCTCCCGGACGATCCGGGGCGTGGACCTCTATCCCGCGCCGTTCGCCGCAGCGCTCGCTCCCGGCGAGCTGCTCACCGAGGTCAGGCTCCGTCTGCCCGCAGGGCCGGCGGGCGCAGCCTTCCGCGAGCTCGCTCTTCGTTCCGGGGCCTCCGCGATCGTGGGCGTCGCCGCCGTACTGGGGACCGACCCCGTCGGCACCGTCCACCACGCCCGGGTCGCCGTGCTGAACGGCGGGTCCACCCCGATGCGCGCCGATGCGGCCGAGCGGGTCATGCTCGGCAGGGCGCCGACCGACGACGCCGTCGACGAGGCCATCGCCGCGGTCAGGGACGAGGTGGACCCGCCCGGAGACCGGAGCTTCAGCGCTGGCTACCGCCGCCACCTGGCGGGGACCCTCGCCGGACGGGCCCTACGCGCGGCCCGGGACCGGATCGGCGGGAGGGCGGCCTGGTGACCGGCGTCGCCATGCGCCTCACCGTGAACGGTTCCCTGGCGGAGGCGTCGGTGGAGCCGAGAGACACCCTTGCCGACCTGCTCCGCGAGCGGCTCGGCTTGACCGGTACGAAGGTAGGCTGCGAGCACGGGGTCTGCGGAGCCTGCACAGTGCTGCTGGACGGCTCTTCGGTGCGGTCGTGCCTGGTCCTCGCGTTGCAGGCGGATGGCCGTGTCGTGGACACGGTCGAGGGCCTGGCCGGGGACGAGCAGCTCCATCCGATCCAGCGCGCCTTCAACGTCGCCCACGCCGTGCAATGTGGCTTCTGCACCCCGGGCATGCTGATGGTCGTCGCGGAGCTCCTGGCGGAGGAGGCCGCGCCCGATGAGCGGCGGATCCGGGAGCGGGTAGGCGGCAACCTCTGCCGGTGCACCGGTTATGAGAACATCGTCCGGGCGGTGCAGTTGGCGGTCGGGGACACGCCGACCCGGGGCGGGGACGCCGGGCGCGCCTAATCCCCCGACCGGACCTGAGGGAGGAGCTCGGAGGCCAGCAGCTCCGTGCACTCCCGCCAGTCGTCGAACCGGAATCGGAGGTCCAGGACGAACGTGCCCGCCCCGAGCTCCTCGTACCGCCGGATCTCCTCGGACAGACGCTCGGGCGGCCCCGCCATGAGGGTCCCGTCGAGGTCCTCCAGCGTTGCGAACCCATCGGGCCGCCGGTAACGCTTGTTCGCCATCGCCAAGATCGCCTCCATCGGTACCGCCGCCACGGCCTCCTCCACCGTCCGTCCTGGACTCACGAAGGGGATCAGCCCGCTGTCCGGAACCGCCCGTCCGGCCGCCTCCGCCAGGGCTTCCATCCGTTGCCGCCGGTCCCCGTACTCGGCCCGAGGGAGGGAACCGGGGAGCCATCCGTCGCCGTACTCGACGGCCCGGCGGACGGCCGCCTTGCTCGTGCCCGAGTACCAGATGGGCAGGTCCCGCGCCTTCGGGACCGGGCTGATGGCCACCTCCTCGAAGGAGTAGAACCTGCCGTGGTGGGTAACCGGCTCGCCCGTCCACAAGCGTCGGAAGATGCCGACTTGCTCCTCCACGACCTCCCGCCGGTCCCAGCCCTTCATCCCCACGGCGTCGAACTCGTGGCCGAACGACCCGAGCCCGATCCCGACCGTGAGCCGGCCGGGCCCCGCTAGGGCGTCGAGCGACGACAGGGCCAGGGCGGCCGCCACCGGGTGGCGGTGGGGGATCAGGGTCCCGGTCCCGATGCCGATGTGGGAGGTGACCGCGGCCACCCCCGACAGCACCACGATGGGGTCAAGGAAAGTCGTGTCCGGGTGCTCGTATTCGTGCGGTTCGTAGACCACGTGGTCTCGCGCCCACACCGAGTCGAACCCGAGCTCCTCCAACCGGACAGCCTCGCGTGCGACCGTGTCACGGGAGGCGTGCGGTCCGAAGTGCGGCAGCAGGACCCCGTACCGGCCCACGGCTACCTGAGGGTCCCCGGCCCGAGGGGTGCCGTGAACCGCCCGTAGCCCGGATCGCCGGTCACCGTCCCATCCTCCATCACGAACTGGCCCCGCACGATCGTCCCGACCGGGAGACCCTTCAGCTTCCAGCCCTCGTAGGGGGTGATGCCGCACTTGGACTCCAACCGGGCCTGGTCGATCACGTCTTCCTTCTCCATGTCGATGAGCGTGATGTCGGCGTCCGAGCCGACCCGGAGGGTCCCCTTCTTCGGGTACACGCCGAGGTGCTTGGCGACGTTGGTGGAGAACAGATGCACGAGCCGGTCGAGCGTGATGCGCCCTTGGTCGTTGATCTCCGTCAGGTACATCGCGAGCATGTGCTCCTCGAGCGTGATCGAGACGATCACCGACCGGAACGCGTTGATCTGAGCGGTTGCGACCTCCTCGGGGGAATGCGGAGCGTGGTCGCTCGCGATGATGTCGATCGTGCCGTCGTTCAGGGTTCTCCAGACCTCGTCCGCGTCCTTCACCTGGTCCTTCACGCCGAAGCCGAACACCGCCCACGGATTCTGCTCGAAGATCGCTCGATAGCCGCTGGCCTTGAACATCCGGACCATCTCGAGCAGCGGCATCCAGTTGTTATGCAGGATCCGGAGGTCCACGCCCGTGCTCCTGGCCAGCAACAGCAGGGAAGCCACGGACGACGTTTGAATGAAGTTGTCGGCGAAGATGTAGGCCTCTTCGCGGTCCTCGGGGGTGGTCCGTCCCTCGACCTCGTACTTGTCGGCCAGGGTCATCCACATGTTCTGGTTGTGGGGGTGGACTATCAGCGGCCGACGCGTCCGCGCGATCTCCGTCATGGTGTCGTGCCAGCGCAGGGGGTCGTCGAGCGGGATGAACTGGTCGGGGTTGTCGTACGGGTAGTGGTGGCTGATCATGAACACCTTGAATCCCGCGGCGCCCTCGGCCACGATGGGCGCGATCTGGTCGAGGATGGTCGGCGCCGCCCAGTGGTTGAAGTCCACGAGCGACTTGCCCGAGGCGATCTCCCGGTGCTCCATGAACCGCTCGATCGTGTTCGGCACGGGGTTCGTGTTGGGCATGTCCACGACCATGGTCACGCCACCCTTGGCGGACGCCCGGGTCCCGGTCTCGTAGTCCTCCTTGTAAGTGAACCCGGGGTCACGCAGGTGAATATGGGTATCGATGAGGCCGGGGATCACCGTGAGCCCTCCAGCGTCTACCACCCGGCGGCCCTCCGGGAACCCGGCATCGGGGGCGCCGATCGCGACGATCCGCTCGCCGTCCACGGCGACGTCGGCGTTGATGAATCCCTGGCCCTCTTGCCACACCGAACCGCCCCTTATGACCAGGTCGACCTTCATCAGCTCTCCCCTCGTAGAGCGACGTTCCCAGGCAGCAGCGTCGCGATATGATATCGAATACCTACAAGCCCCCTACCAGCAGTGAGCGGCCGGCCCCCGATCAGCCGTCCTCCCGCGTGCCACGGTTCGTGGAGAAAAGGAGCATGGCCACCAGCACGGCGGGGACCGACATCGCCGCCGCCGCCCACCGGACCCCGGCTACCGAGGCGAGTGTCCCATCAAGCAGGCTGGCCAGGGGCCGCATCCCGAGGAACGTGATCGTCCACAGCGCCATGATCCGACCCCGCATCTCGTCCGGGACGGCCAGTTGTACGGTCGCCAGAGATGCGGCCGTCGACGATAGGTGCCCGTACCCGGCTATGAACAGCACGGGGAGTGCGACCGCGAGTGTGGGGGCCAGGGAGAAGGCGACCATCCCCGCCGCGATCATCGAGACGCTCGCCCCCACCCGTCGGGGCGAGGTGGACTCTTCCCACGATCGGGTGAATGCCGCCACGATGGCCCCGGCCCCGTAGACCGCGATGAGTAGCCCGACCAGGGTGTCGGCGCGGCCGAACTCCTCCGTGGCGAACTCCGCCCCGGTGGTGATCAGCGGGTCCATGGCGAACGACACCGCGATGCCCACGCTTAGCACCGCCGCGAGTGCCCGATCCTCGCGGGCCACCCGGAGGCCCTCCCACATCGGCGGCCGTCCCTTCGCGCGGGCTTGCGGGGTGATGGGGTGCACCGCCCATACGCTCGCCGCCAGGGCGACGAACGACAAGGCGTTTACTGAAAACGCCCACGCGAAGCCGAACCGGTCGACCACCAGGGCTCCCAGGATCGGCCCCAGCACCCGGGCGGTCTGGAAGGTCACCCCGTTCATGGCGATAGCCTTGGGCAGCTGGTGCCGGGGGACCAGCGCGGAGATCAGCGCCTGCATCGTTGGGGTGATTAGCGCGACAGCCGTGCCGATCAGCAGGACGAGCGTGAAGAGGATAGGGAGCGTGATCAGGTCCATCGCGGTGAGGAGCGCGAGCAGCCCGGCAAGGGCTGCGGTTGCGAGGTTCACACGGATCAGCAGCTTGCGGCGGTCGAACCGGTCGGCGTAGCTCCCTCCGACGGGCGTGACGATCAGCATCCCGGCAAACTGGGCGAAGTTCACCACTCCGACCATGAACAGGGAACCGGTCAGCCGGTAGACGAAGAGCACCTGCGCGACGCTCTGGAACCAGGTCCCGCTGTTCGAGATGAGGTTGCCCAGGAAGTACGGGAAGAAGTTCCGCTGGAACAACACCCGCCCGATGGAGACCTCGCTCTGGGGGGATGGCTCGCCTCGGCCGCCCATCAGCCCATCCGCAGGAACCCGCGAGGGGCCCGGTGCAGCCGCTCCGCCCCCGCCGGGCCGACCCTGACCAGCTCCCCGATCTGCACGCCGGCCCGCTCGTCCGGCGTGATCACGTTCGGTTGCACGACGACCGTCATCCCCTCCTCGAGCGGCAGGTCGGGGATCGCTCCGAGGGTACGGCTCCGGCTCCCCAGCACCGGCGGGAGGTAGCCGCCCACGAACCCGTGCACGAGGTCGTCGTAGATCGTCATGCCGGCGTCCTCGATCGGGGAGGACGCCTCGACCAGATCTCGGGGATGGGCGCCCGGCCGGATGGCCGCAATGATGGCCTCGAACGCCTCCTCGGCCACCGCGTAGAGCCGGCGATGGAGCGCGTTCGGCTCGGCAGCCACCGAGAGCGTCCGGAGGGCCTGTCCCGGGTAGCCCCGGTAGGACGCGCTCAGTTCCGTGGTCACCGCGTCACCCGGGCGGAGCCGTCGACGGGAGGGCCACTGGGCGGGCACGCATTGCGAGGGGTTGTCCATCGGGGTGACGGCGAAGAAGTGAATGTGCGTGCCGCCGCCCAGCGGGACGTAGGCGCGCTCGACGACGTCGACCAGCTCCTCCACAGTGAGCCCGGGTCCGCCGTGAGCGAGGAGCGCGTCGATAGCGCGATCGGTGAGCTCCACGCCGTACCGGACCCACGCCATCTCCTCCTCGGACTTCACCAGCCGCATCCGGACGTATGCGCCGTCGAGGTCCACCGGCTCGTCGAACTCCTCCTCCAGTGTCCGGTGGGCTCGGTGGGACACCGGCCCCATCACCCCGACCCGGCCGCCCCCCCGGCGCCGGAGCTCCCCTACGGCGGCGTCGACTGTGACATGGCCGCCCCATCGCACGTCGCACGCCGCGGCCAGCGACCGGGCGTTCGGCACGTGGTTGCGCAGTTGGATGAGCAGCACGTCGGGCTCCTCCGGCCCGACGAGCAGCATCGACTCGGTCGTGGTGGGCCAGCCGCTCAGCCATTCCACTGCGGGACCGAACCGGTTGGACCCCGCCACGACGAGGTGTTCGACACCCGCCTCGACCATCGCGGACAGCGTAAGCTCCCGGCGGCGGCGCATCTCGGCGGCCGAGAAGCCTGCGTACCCCTCACCGTCCGGACCCGGTCGGGCCGGAGGCGGCGGAGCTGTGTTGTGGGGCACACGGTCCCTCATCCGATCAGAAGCTGGACGCCGGACACGGCGATCACGGTGATGAGCAGGATCGCGAAGGTCCGGTGGCTGGCCCGGTCGAGCATTCTCCGGCCGACCAGGTTCCCCCCCACAATGGCCACGGCCGCGCCGACCAGCGCGGGGACGTTCTCCACGCCGAGGAGCCCCACGGAGGCGAACGTGGAGATCTTGGCGACGTTCAGCGCGGTGGTCCCCCCGCTGATCGTGCCCACGAACCGCTGCTTGGACAGGCCCTTGGTGGCCAGGAACGGTGCTATGAATGGACCGGACGCCCCGACCGTTGAGGACAGGAACCCCGCCCCGGCCCCCACCACGGCGAACGAGGTCGCCGGTCGGACCAGCCAGGCCATCCCCTGGCGGACGGGCCTGGACCGCGCCTCCTCCCGCCAGTTCCGGGTGAGCAGGCTCTCCAGCACGAAGATCAGCATGAAGCCGGCCAGGGCGAGCTCTAAGGTGCGGACCGGGATGTGGGGGAGGAGCATCGAGCCGGCGACGGCGAACGGGATTCCTCCCACGAGGAACCACCCGAGGAGCTTGCGGTCCACGTGCCGGCGAAACAGCAGGAACCGGGAGGTGTTCCCCACCAGCAGCACGGGCGAGGAGAAGACCACCACCAGGTGCGGCGGCACAAAGATGGCCAGCAACGCAATGATGGCAACGCCCCCTCCGAGCCCGGACACCGTGCTGAGGACGCCCGACGCGAAGGACGCCCCCATCGCGGCCAAGATGAACGCGATCTGATCGGGGTCCACGAGGCTCGATATAGTACATCCCTCTCGTCCGCGATCCGGGTATCCCGGTCACGCAGTGGCGGGGAGGCCTCGCATCGTTCCGGACAAAGGGGGTCGCGGATGGGTGGGACGGGTCTGGTGCGGATCGGGGGGGGCACCATACAGACGCCGGATGGCTCGCTCCCCGCCGACCTGCTAATCGCCGACGGCCGCGTGCAGGCGGTGCTCGACCGTGACGCCGACGTGGCCGGCGCGGAGACCGTCGACGCCGACGGCCTGTGGGTGCTGCCTGGCCTAGTCGACCTCCACGCGCACACGCGGGTCCCGGGCTACGAGTACAAGGAGGACTACGCCACGGCGTCCCGCGCCGCGGCCGCAGGTGGGGTGACCACGTTCGTGGACATGCCCAACGTGGAGCCCCCGACGACCACCCTCGAGCTGTTCGAGGAGAAGCGCGCCGTCGCCGCGCGCGACTCCGTGATCGACTACGGCCACTTCGTCGGGCCGACGGACCTGGAGCAGATCCCACTATTCGCCGAGGCGGGGGTGACCGGGTTCAAGATCTTCCAGGTCACCGGGGGCTACCCGCACGACCCGCGGCTGGCGATCGACGACCCCGGCCGGCTGTACGCGACCTTCAAGGCGGTCGCCCGGACCGGCCTGACCTGCGTGGTCCATCCCTTCGCCCAGACCCTCTTCGAGACGCTGAGCGAGGAGGCGTTCGCAGAGGGCGCCCCGCGCGACATTACGACCTTCAGCCGGATCTACACGATGGACGTCGTTTGGCGGACCGCCGTGGCGATCTTGATCGAGCTCCAACGGGAGACGGGCGTGCACCTCCACGTCGTGCACACTCACGCGCCCGGGTCGCTCCGTCTGCTCCGAGAGGCCAAGCGCCAAGGGATGAGCGTCACCGCCGCCTGCGACCCGAAGTACACCCATCTCACCGACAAAGAGCTCGAGGAGCAGGGGGCCCGGGGTATCCCTGGCGGGTTCGTCACGGGGGACGAGGACCGAATGCGGGAGGTCTGGAGGTCGATCGACGACGGCACGATAGATGTCATGGACTCCGACCACGCCCCGCACACCCTCGAGGACTTGGAGCGGATGGAGGCCGACCCGTGGACCGGTCCGTTCGGCGCGCCGCACTACGACCACATCCTGGCGCTGCTCCTCACCGACGTGCGGGAGGGGCGAATGCGGTTGGAGCGGCTGGTGGACATGGTCTGCGCCACCCCTGCCCGAATCATCGGCCAGTACCCGGAGAAGGGGGCGCTCCTGCCGGGGTCCTCCGCGGACGTCGTGCTGGTGGACCCCGAGGCCGAGGTGCGCCCGGAGGATGGCAAGATGTACTCCAAGTCGGGTTGGAGTCCCTACGTGGGTTGGGTCCTCTGGGGCCGGCCGGTGCTCACGATGCTCCGTGGGGAGATCATCGCCCGCGACGGCGAGGTCGTGACGGAGCCAGGCAGCGCTCGGTACGTGCCTGGCGTGCCCCGCCCGCCGGGGCCCCTCCCGCGCTGACGTCCCCACCGCGGGCCGGCTCAGGCGGAGCCGATCAGCCGGTCCGCGGCCAGGGCGAGCTCGGCGGCCGCGTCCGACAGCTGCCGGTCCTTCGCCTCCAACCAGGCCTGGTGCTCCACCTCGTAGCCGCGCGCGGTCGCGATCTGGGCCAGGGCGGCGTCGGGGTGGGCGGACCCGGTGGTCACCAGCCCCTGCACCGCGCCCACAGGGTCGAGCGCCCCGCGTACCAGGTCGTCGGGGACCCCGAGCGGCCGACCCAGGACCTGCTCAGCCGCCTCGTCGAGCAGGGCCGCGTTCACGTCCTCGGGAGCGAGGCTTCGCTCGATGGCCAGCCGGACTAGCCGGCCGACCATGCCGTGCACGGACCGGAAGGGGAGCCCGGTGGCCCGCACCACCTCGTCGGCGAGGTTCGCGGCGGTGCTCCAGTACACGCCGGCTCGCTCCCGCATCACGTCGGTCTTGAAGACGATCGTCTCCAGTGACGCGTGGGTGAGCGCCAGCACGCTGATCGTGTCCCGGGCGGCCTCGTTGGTGAGCTCCTCCCCGAACAGCAGGTCGAGGTCGGATGACGACACCGAGCGCAACATGCCAAGCGTCGCCGGCAACCACCCGATCGAGCGGCCGGCCAGGCCCCGCACCCTCTCCAGGGCATGGGGATTCTTCTTCTGGGGCATGATGCTGCTCGTCCCGGCTAAGGAGTCGTCGATCTCGACGAACGCGAACTCCCAAGTGGACCACAGGTATAGGTCGCCGGCGATCCGCCCCACGTCGTTTACCAGGATCGACAGTACGGCGGCGATCTCGGACGGGTAGTCGCGGGTGAAGATCCCCGCGTCGTACGCGTTCTCAACCGGCCGCTCGTGGCCGAGGAGGTCGGACGCCCTTTGCCGGTCGAGCGGCCACGAGGTGCCGGTCATCGCCGCGCCTCCAAGGGCGCTGAGGTTTGTCCGCAGGAAGGCGCCCTCGATGCGCTGCTGGTCCCGCTCCAGCGTGAACCAGTGGCGGAGGAGGTAGTGGGCGAGAGTGCTCGGCTGCGCATGCTGGAGGTGCGTGTAGCCCGGTATGTACGTATCGACGTGCTGCTCGGCCAGGTCCAGGATCAGGCCTTGGAGCCGCTGCAGCATCCGGAGCACTTCGAGAAGGAGGTCCCGCGAGTGCAAGCGGCTCGCCGCTGTGCTCTGGTCGTTCCGGCTGCGTCCGGTGTGCATCCGCCCAGCGGTGTCTTCGCCGATCCGCTCGGCTAGGTAGCGCTCCACTTGGAGCAGGATCGAGCCGAATCGGGGGTCGGTGGGGAACCCCTCCGGCCCCAGCTCGTCGATCTCCCGGAGGGCGCTGAGGATCGCCCCGGCCTGGGCCTCCGTGAGGATCCCTTGCTCGGCGAGCATCACCGTGTGGGCCATGTCCACGGCCGCGAAGGCCCGCAGCATGCGAACCTCGTAGCGTAGGTGCGGCGCGCCACTGTGCTCCAAGTTCACCGCGCTCGGCGGCCCTCCCAGGCGTCCGTGCTGCATCGTGGCGTCGTCGCTCATCCGTCCTCCGCCTCCGCTCCGTCCGTCCGTGCCAGGTGGTGCATCACGCCGGCCAGCACCGCCGCCCGCTGGGTCAGGCTGCGCAGGTCGATCGACTCCTCTGGGGTCATCAGCCCACCGCCGCTCGGCCCCATTCCGTCCACCACGGCGACCCCCGAGGCCGCCGCGAACGAGGAGCTCCCCGCAGCGTGCGACGGCACCGCCTGGAGGTCCAGGCCGATGTCGAGCCCCACCCGTCGCACCGTGGCGAGCAGCTCGGCGCCCTGCTCCGGGCCGAACCCCGGCCGGTGGGCCGCCGTCCGCAGCCGCACCTCGGTGCCCGTTGGGACAACCGCTGCCCGGACCGCCAGGTCCAGGGACATCGTCAAGGCCTCCCACGCCGCGGCGTCGGGGCACCGCAGGTCGAGCACCGCCCGGGCCAGCTCCGGCACCATGCTCCGCCTGGTGCCGCCGCCGACGATCGTCGCAGTGACCAGGCTGGCCCCGGCCGGGTCGTCGACGAGCGACGCCGCCGTGAGCGCCGCGACGAGGGCGTCGATCGCGTTTGCCCCGGCCGAGCGCGCGGTGCCGGCGTGGGCGCCTCGACCCTTCGCCTCGACCAGGCCGACACCGATGTGCGCCCGGGACGACATGAGCCTGCCGCCGTCACGGGCGCACTCGACGCACAGGCACCACCTGCTCTGCCCTGCCTCCCGCTCCACCAGCGATCGCGACCCCATGCTCCCGGCCTGCTCGTCCCCGCACAGCACCACCGACAGCGGCGGGGCCTCCAGGTCCAGGGCGTGCAGCGCGTGGACCGCGGCCACCAGGACGACCAGCCCTCCCTTCATGTCCGCTACACCCGGCCCGTACGCGCGGTCGCCGCGGGTCGCGAACGGGAAGTCCTCCAGCGCGCCGGGAGGGAAAGCAGTGTCGAGGTCGCCGAGGAGCAGGACCCGGCCGGAGTCCGAGCCGGGACGACGCCCCACGAAGCTGTCCGCTAGCTCCTCATCGGGGACCTCGGGCGACAGGACCTCGGCGAGCCATCGGAGCTCAGGGTCGAGGGGGGGGCGGGGGACGCGCTCGATGCGGACGCCGGCTTCCTTGAGCAGTCCGACCACGACTTCGCCCACCCGGTGGACCCCGTCGCGGCGGAAGGAGTGGCTTTCGATCGAGACGAGCTCCTCGAGCAAGGCGAGCCACCTCGGTGCCGAGGCGTCGAGCCAACGCAAAGCCCGCCCGGTCGGGTCGTCCTCGGCTGTGGTGCTCGGACTGATGGCGATGTCCTCCGACTCGGTCGACCTCCAACGCGGCACCCACCCCGCTTGACCGCGATTTCGGAGGTCGCTAGCCTGGCGGACCATATATTAAATCGGAAGGAGGGGATGACTCGAGGAGGGAGACGGCGGTTCGGGCACGGCACTCGTCGAGAGGGGGTAGGGGAGCATGGCGTTCGAACCGAAGGGGAAGCGCTGGTTGCGCGTCTTCGCGGCCGTCTTCGGACTGCTCCTGTTGGCGGCGGCCTGCGGAGACAACGGCGGCGACAACGGTGGCAATGGTGACAACGGTGGCGGCAACGGCGAGGGAACCGAGGAGCCTGGTGGCGGCGGTGGTGACCCGTCCGCTCCGGAGCAAACCACGCTGAGAATCGTCGTCGCGCCACCTGAGTTCGACTCGCTGGTGGACGCGATCTGGTTCCAGAAGCTGGAGGAGGCCGGGATCACCGTCGAGACCGTGGACTTCGAGTTCGGTCCCGACACCACCCGGGCGCTCGCATCCGGAGCCGGCGCGATCGCGAGCACGTCCCCGACGCCCCTGATGCGGTACATCCAGGAGGCGGGCGGCGGGATGAAGATCATCGCGGCCGCGCTGCTGAACACCGACTACGTCTTGCTCACCACGCCCGACATCGAGTCCGCAGCCGACCTCGTGGGGAAGAGGTTCGGCATCTCGGAGCCGGGCGACATCAGCGACTCAACAACCCGGTTGCTGCTCGACGGTCATCCCGACCTCGACATCTCCGAAGTGGAGATCGTACAGATCGGAGGAACGAGCGACCGGATCGCCGCGCTCGTCGCGGGTGAGATCTCGGGTGGCCCGGTTCACGCCGCCGACGGACTCGCGGCGGCTGAGGAGGCCGGCCTCGTCCCCCTGATCAACTACTGGGAGTACATCCCAATCTACGCTCAGCGGTTCATCGTGGCCGACGAGCAGTGGCTGGGGGAGAACCCGAACCTGGCCCAGCTGGCGGTCGACAGTCTGATCGAAGCGCAGCGCGAGGCACAGAACGACAAGGAGGCGTTCATCTCGCTGTCGCAGGAGCTCATCCCCGACATGCCAGATGAGATCCGCGATGACGTCTACGACTTCTTCGCGGATGGCGGGTTCTTCGCCGTGAACGGCGGGATCGACGCGATCATGCCGACGATCGAGGCGGACCTGTCCATCGGGAACCTCGAGGGCGAGCTTCCCGACCAGTCGGTGTGGCTGGACACCTCGTTCGTGGAGAACTACCTCGAACGCGAGGGAGAGGTCTAACCTCGGGAAACGACCCGCGTAGCACGGCGCCGCGGCGCCGAGTACCGGGAGCGGGGGGTCGCGTTGGGTGCCGGACTGAGGTCTGCACCAAGGGCGACTCCCCGCAACCACAAGGAGGCATGATCGATCCCATGCTGAAGGTCGAGGGACTGTCCCACCGGTTCCCCGGGTCGGAAGACCTCGTGCTCGACGACGTGAGCCTCGAGGTGCCCAACGGCGGGTTTGTCTCACTGATCGGGCCGAGCGGTTGCGGCAAGACAACGCTGCTGCGCATCGTCGCCGGCCTCCTCGAGCCGGGTGGCGCCGGCCAAGTGTACGTCGAGGGCAAGCTGTTGCTGAAGCCCTCGCCAGAGAAGGCAATGATCTTCCAGCACTTCAACCTCCTGCCGTGGCGGACAGCGCTGGCCAACGCCGCCTACGGCCTGGAGCTCCAGCGCGTCCCCAAGGCAGAGCGCCGGGAGCGGGCCCTGGCGAAGCTCAAGATGGTCGGCCTGGAGGCGTTCGTCGACCACTACCCCTGGCAGCTCTCGGGGGGGATGCAGCAGCGGGTCGGCATCGCGCGGGCTCTCGCGGTGGAGCCGAAGGTGCTCCTCATGGACGAGCCGTTCGGCTCGCTCGACGCACTCACCCGTGAGTACCTCCAGACGGAGTTACAGAAGCTCTGCGAGGAGACCCGGGTCACGGTGCTGTTCGTGACCCACTCGATCGACGAGGCCATCTACCTTTCGGACCGCGTGTACGTGATGGGGACGCACCCGGGGCGGATCCTCGAGGAGATCGTAGTGCCCCTCCGGCGGCCTAGGTGGACCTACAACGCCCGTGGGCAGCGCGAGTTCGGCCAGCTCCGGGACGTCCTTTGGGGGTACCTGCACCACGAGCTCGCCGCGCACGTCGAAGCGGGGAGCGAGCCGATCGGATATCAGGAGTAGGCCGTGTCAACGTCCGTCGCTCGCACCGATACCTCACCGGCCGCGCCCCGCCGCGGCCCGTGGTGGAGGCGGGTGTCCCCACGGTGGATCCGGCTGGCCTCGATCGTGGTCGTGCTGATCGCCTGGGAGGTCGTAGGCCGGCTGAACCCCCTGTTCACGTCCTACCCCACCGCGATCGCCAGGGCCGCCGTCGATCTGGTGCAAGACGGCCGCCTTCAACCAGCGCTCCTCACGACGATCCAGGGCCTCGGCGCCGGGTACTTCCTGGCCATCGGTATCGGGGTGCCGCTCGGGTTCGCCATGGCTCGGATCCGGACACTGAACATTGCCCTGGACCCCTACGTCGCCGCTCTGTACGCGACGCCCCGTATCACGCTGATCCCGCTCCTCGTGCTGATGGTGGGGATCGGGTTCCAGCTCCGACTGGTCATCGTGGTGCTGAGCGCCGTGTTCCCGGTCATCATCAACGTGCGTGACGGGGCGCTCGAGGTGGACCGAAATTACATCGACGTGGCCACGTCCTTCGCCGCGTCTCGCTGGCAGGTGCTGCGGACCGTGGTTCTGCCCGGGTCGGTGCCGTACCTGTTTGTGGCGCTGCGGATCGGGGCCCAGCGGGCTATCATCGGAGTGATCGTTGCGGAGATGACCTCCGCCCTCGCCGGGACAGGGATTCTTCTGCTCGACCTGGCCCAGTTCTTCCGGACCGACGCCGTGATGGTGATCATCCTGATCATCGGCTTCTTCAGCATCCTCGTCACAGCCGGCCTGCGCTGGATCCAGCTCCGGGTCAGTCCGTGGCTGCGGAGCACCAGCGAGGGGGAGCGATGAGCAGGGCAGAGGAGCGGGTCCGGCCGTCCGAGAGGACGGAAGAGCGTCGCATCCCATCGGACCAGTCCGCGGTGGATCGGCGTGCCTTCACCCACCGACCGATCGGGGTCTGGACGATCCGCCTGGTCACCGCGGT
>DASUTW010000126.1:0-2356 GCA_036374395.1 Actinomycetota bacterium | reverse complement strand
GACCGTGAAGCGGAGCTCGCGGTCTTC
Organism: Actinomycetota bacterium; assembly: GCA_036374395.1. Lineage (GTDB taxonomy): Bacteria > Actinomycetota > UBA4738 > UBA4738 > CALAEC01 > DASUTW01. The sequence goes on along the minus strand of DASUTW010000126.1, from coordinate 2,329 downwards.
GACCTGTTTCTTGACAGCATCGAGGCCGGGCCCGCGGCGTTCGTGGTCGAAGGGGAGCCCGGCATCGGCAAGTCTCTCCTCTGGCGGACCTGCCTGGAGACCGCTCGAGCTGCCCGCGCCGAGGTCCTCTCCGCCCGTCCGGCCGAGTCCGAAGCCAAGATGGCGTTCGGTGCCCTGGACGATCTCCTCGAGAACGTGCTCGACGATGCGCTCCCGGCGCTCGCTGAGCCGAAGCGCCGAGCCCTGGAGGTCGCGCTCCTCAGGAGGGAGCCGGAGGAATCGGCCCCCGAGCGGCGTTTGATCTCGCGGGCCGTCCTCGATGCTCTCCGTCTCCTGTCGACGGAGGGCTCGCTCGTCGTCGCGGTCGACGACGTTCAGTGGCTCGATCTGCCCTCGATGCGCGTCCTGGAGTTCGTCGCACGGCGATTGGATGAACAGCCGATCGGTATCATGCTGACGCGTCGTGTCGAAGGAGCGGACGAGCGGTCCCCACCGCTGGCCCTGGATCGAGCGCTGCCCCACGAGCGCCTGCACGTGTTGCGACTCGATCCCCTCGGCCTGGCAGCCATCCATGAGCTCGTCAGGTCGCGCCTCGACGCACGGTTCCCCAGACATGTCCTCGTTCGCCTGTACGAGCAGTCGGGGGGCAACCCGTTCTTCGCACTCGAGATCGCTCGAGTCTTGATCACGCGCGGCCTTCATCCCGGCCCTGAGGAGGACCTGCCCGTCCCCGACGATCTTCGGCAGATCCTAGCCGAGCGGCTGGCCGCCCTGCCGCCTGCAGTGCGGGAGGTTCTGCTCTTCGCCGCTATCTCGTCCGAGCCCACGATCGAGCTCGTGGAGGCAGCTCACGAGGGGGCCGCGCGAGAGCTGCTTGCGTCGGCGGCGGAGGCGGGAGTCATCGAGCTGGACGGCGAGGAGATCCGGTTCACCCACCCCCTTCTGAGATCCGTCCTCAGGGGTTCCGCGGAAGACGACGCGCTGACCGAGGTGAACACACGACTGGCCGGAGTGGTGGACATTCCCGAGGAGCGTGCTCGCCACCTGGCTCTCGCCGCCACTGGGCCCGACGCCGCCGTGGCCTCGGAGGTGGAGCGCGCCGCGCGCACCGCTGCGGTGCGAGGAGCCCCCACGATGGCGGCGGTCCTCCTGGAGGAGGCTCACCGCCTTACGCCTCAGGAGGATGAGGAAGTCCGCACGCGGCGACAGGTGGAGGCGGCCGACTACCACTTCCGAGCTGGGGACACCTCGCGGGCCCGCGAGTTGCTGGAGGAGTTGACGCGAACCATCCCAGCAGGTGCAGATCGGGCCTGGGTTCTGTACCGCCTGGGCGCCGTCCGCTCTCAGGAAGAGAGCTGGGCTGACGCGGAGCGACACTTACGCGCCGCGATGGATGAGGCGGAGGAAGATGCAGTCCTTCGAGCTCAGGTGCATCAGCAGTTGATCATGACCCGCTTGGTGGCGGGCGACCTCCCGGACGCGGCGGTGCATGGTCGTGCGTCGATCGCTCTCGCTGAGGAGGCAGGAGACACGCGAACGCTTGCGTACTCACAGGCTGCCGTGGCCAGCGCTGAGTTCCTCCTCGGCCGAGGGATCGACTGGAAGATGCTCAAGCGATCCGAGGCGCTGGAGCAGGAACTCGGCGAGGAGTCCTCGACGCCTCTGCCACTGACTCGGCCGGGAGTCTCTCGAGGGATCATCCTCAAGTGGAGCGACGATCTCCCCGGGGCCCGTCCCATCCTGGAGGAAAGCTATCGTCATGCTGTCGAGACCGGGGACGATAGCTCGATCCCGTTCATCCTGTACCACCTGAGCGAGCTGGAGTGCTGGGCCGGGAACTGGGCGGCGGCGGCGCGGCATGCTGAGGAAGCTCATAAGGTGTCGCTTCAGAGCGAGCAGGAAGGTGTCCGTCCTGCGGCGCTCTATGCGAGGGCCCTCGTGGGGGCCCACAGAGGACTCATCGAAGCTGCGCGGGCGGACGCTCAGGAGTCCCTCACGCTCTGCGAGCGCAGCGCCAACGTGCCCGTCATGACGCTCGCGCTCCAGGCCCTTGGGTTCATCGACGTGTCGCTCGGGGATCCCGAGAAGGCCCACGCGCGTTTGGGCCCCATGGGAGAGATGTTGCGTGTCGTTGGACTCGGGGAGCCGAGCGTTGTGAAGTTCCTCCCCGACGAGGTGGAGTCTCTGATCGCGCTCGGCGAGCTCGACCAAGCCAAGATGCTCGTCGACCAGTTCGAGGAGCGGGCCGGGGCCCTCGACCGAGTGTGGGCTCTAGCTACCGGGGCCCGGTGCCGGGCGATGCTCGATGCGGCGACCGGCGACATGGAGT
>DASUTW010000125.1:0-2213 GCA_036374395.1 Actinomycetota bacterium | reverse complement strand
CGCCTCCGTGTTCACGGCCGGGTCGGGGCCTCCCGGGCCTCCTGGATACCCTTCCTCCACGGTGACCACGTCACCGTAGCGGGCCTCGAACGTGGCGATCGTCTCGGGTGTGACCCCCTCGAGGACCACGTGGATCACGTTGTCCATCACCAGCAGCCCGAAGCTGTAGCGCTCGTCGCGAACCCCCGGCAGCGTCAGCTGTCCGGCTCGGATCAGCTCTCGGTCCCTGCGCATCCTGTCGAGGACGCCCTCGAGCTCCGCCAGCGAGTGCTCGAAGGTCACCGGCGTGAACGTGCGCTCAGGGAAGCATTCGGTCAGCCTGGCCACCTTCTCCTCCGCTTCTTCCGTGAACGCCACGTGGACGATCCCCTCGCTCTCATCGATCCAGTAGCCTGCGAGGGTGCGCGGCCATGCCTCGTTCGCCGCGATCTGAGGGTTGCGCGGCGCCTCCTCGCAGACGAGCGCCCCCGGATCCTCGCGGATGACCTCTCTCTCCGGCTTCTCCGCAGGCGCGGGCTCCTGGTCCCCACGCCCGGCAACCCACAGCCCCGCGGCCAGAAGACCTCCCGCAAGGCCGAGGGCCACCAGCAGCGCGACGGCCCGCCGCATCCTCGGTCCCCCCTCTTGGGACCGAACCTGGCCCTCTCCCTCCGACGTGTCGACGTCGGCCGCATGCTTGGTCAGCGCCGCCCGCAGCCGATCTTCGAGGTCATGCATGGCGCTCTCCCAGGTGACTCGCGAGGTCTTTCAGCCCCCTGTTGATCCTGCTCTTCACCGTGTCGAGCGGGAGCCCGAGCTCCTCGGCGATCTGCGCGAGCGGCAGATCCTCGTAGTACCGGAGCACCAGGCAGACGCGGGCCTCGTACCGCACCCTTCGCAGCGCCCGCCAGACCCGATCCCGGTCGTCCACTCCGTCATCGCCGACCACGGACGACACCCGACCGACCCGCATCAAGGACCGCGCCTCCAGCGCTCGCCTGCGGAGGGTGCGCCGCCACAGGTTCACGACGGCCGTCCGAAGGTACGAGGGTGCTGTGGGCCCCGTGAGATCGAGCCCCGCTCGGACGGATCGCTCCACGGCCTCGTGCGCCAGATCCTCGGCGATGGCCGCGTTCGCCGTGATCAGGTACGCGAACCGCCGGAGGGAGGCGTAGTGGTCCTCAAGACCCTCGAACGCGTCGGCACTCGCCTCTGAAGCGACCTCCGAGGCCTGTTCGTCCGCTACTGGCACCGCTCGATCCCCTCGGCGCAGTCGTCCCCTTCTCGGGTTCCTACCCTAGATGAGTCACGAGCCAGGGCGAAGGTTCCCACCGGGCCGGCTCGCGCGCGCGCGTCAGAACCGCGGCGTCTCGGTGTAGGAGCCGAAGATCTCGCGGAGGGCGCCCACGATCTCGCCCTCGGTGCAGTAGGCGCGGGCGCAGTCGATCAGCGGCGGCATCAGGTTCTCGCCCTCGTCGATCGCGGCGGCCTTCAGGCGTTCCAGGGCACGGTGTGCCTCCTCGTCGTCGCGCTCGCCTCGCAGCCTCTGCACCGAAGCGATCTGCTCCCCCTCCACTTCGGGTCCGATCCGCAGCGTGTCGATCACCTCGTCGCCCTCGTCCACGAACTCGTTCACCCCGACCTTGATCAGGCGGCCCTTCTCGTAGCGCTCCTGCTCCCGGAACGCCGCGTCGGCGATCTCGGACTGGAAGTAGCCCCGCTCGATCCCCACGAGCATCCCCTCGAGGATCGAGCCCGAGCCCATCTCTTCGATCTTTCGGAAGTACTCCTCGGCCTGCTCCTCGCTCCGGTTCGTGAGCGCCTCGACAAAGTACGAGCCGCCCAGAGGGTCGATCACGTTGGCCACGCCCGTCTCGTGGGCGATCACCTGCTGGGTGCGGAGCGCGATCTGCGCCGCCTTCTCGGTCGGCAGCGCCAGGACCTCGTCCAGCGCGTTCGTGTGGAGCGACTGCGTCCCACCGAGCACGCCGGCCAGCGCCTCGATCGCCGTCCGGACGATGTTGTTCTCGGGCTGCTGAGCCGTGAGCGAGCACCCCGCCGTCTGCGTGTGGAAGCGCAGCCGCCACGACTGGGGGTCCTCCGCCCCGTAGCGCTCCTTCATCCACCGGGCCCAGATGCGCCGCGCCGCCCGGAACTTGGCGATCTCCTCGAAGAAGTCGATGTGCGCGTTGAAGAAGAACGACAGCCCCTGCGAGAACCGATCCACGTCGAGG
>DASUTW010000124.1:0-12813 GCA_036374395.1 Actinomycetota bacterium | reverse complement strand
GAATCCTCCGTAGTCGAGGGGGTGGTCCTCGGTGTGGACGGCGAGGCGACGGTCGCCGGGCGTCAGGGGAAGCCCGCGCGGGACGGCCCACGAGATCAGCACCCCGCCCTCCTCCAGCCGCAGGTCGTAGTGGAGCCGGGTGGCTTCGTGCTTCTGGATGACGACGGAGCGCCCGTCGCCGCCGGCGGGGACGGGCGGGGGCTCGGGCGTCTCCGCGAAGTCGCGCATCTCGCCGTACTTGGCGAGGCGGGCCGCGGCGTCCCCGTCGTCGGCTTTCGGATCGGCGGTGAGCTCCTCCGACACGGGCTCACTCTCGGCAGCGGTCGGAGCCTCCGCTTCCTCAACGTTCGCGTCCATGCCCAGGGCCTCGAGCGCCGGCCGCAGGTCCACGGGCTCCTCCAGGACGCCGCGGAACAGGTCGCCCACCTCGGCCAGCCGCTCGTGCATCGTGATGATCGTGAAGTCGCCGGGCTCGATTCCCTCCTCGACCTCCTGCCACGTCACCGGGGCCGACACCGTGGCCCCCGGCTCGGGCCGCACCGAGTAGGCCGCCGCGATGTTCGCCCCCTGCCGGTTCATGTTGTGGTCGATGAAGACCTTGCCCGCGCGCTTCGAGACCTCCCACTCCATCGTCACGCGGTCGGCGTCGGCCTTCAGGATCAGCCTCCCCACCGCGCCGACGAAGTCCCTGACCTGCTGGTAGCTCGGCCCGGGCTCGATCGGCACGTAGATCTGCATCCCGGTGGCGCCCGAGGTCTTCGGGTACGAGGGGAGCCCGAGCGCGTCGAGGGCCGCGCCGACGTGCCGGGCCACCGCCCGGACGTCGTCGAACGTGATCGGCTCGAACGGATCGAGGTCGAAGAAGAGGTAGTCGGGCCGGTCGACGCTGTCGCACCTGGAGTGGAGCGGGTGGAACTCGATCGCCCCCAGGTTGGCCACGAACAGCAGGCCGGCCTCGTCCTCGACCCGGAGATACTCGATCGTCTTCGAGCCCTCCTCGTCGAGCACGGGGCAGCGCGGCATCCATTCGGGGGTGTGGGAGGGGGCGTTCTTCTCGTAGAACTCGCCGCCCTCGATCCCGTCGGGCATCCGCCGCATCGTGAGCGGCCTCCCCCGCAGATACGGAAGGATCGTGTCGGCGACGTTCCAGTAGTACGCGAGCAGGTCGCCCTTCGTGTAGCCGTCGTCGGGCCAGTAGACCTTGGGGAGGTTCGAGAGGCGCACGCGGCGGCCGGCCGCCTCCACCCACCAGTGGTCTCCCTCCCGCTCAGCTTCGAGCCTCTGGGGAGTCTCTACGGTGAAGGGCTCGCCGCGCGCCATGCCCCGATGGTAGGGCCTGGCCGCCATCCCGGCCGCTCGCCGGGTATCCTGGGCCGGCGAAGCCGAGAACAGGGAGGTCGTGATGCCGAGGACCATGTGGAAGGGGGCCATCTCCTTCGGCCTCGTGTCGATCCCCGTGCGGGTGTTCCCGGCGACCGAGGAGAAGACCCTCCGCTTCAACCAGCTGCACGACGAGGACCACGGGCGCATCCGCTACCAGCGGGTCTGCGCCAAGTGCGGCAAGGAGGTCCCCTACGAGAACATCGTCAAGGGCTACGAGTACGAGAAGGACCGCTACGTCGTGCTCACCGACGACGAGATCGACCAGATCCCGGTGAAGTCCACGCGCGCCATCGACATCACGCAGTTCGTGGACATCGACGAGATCGACCCGGTCTACTTCAAGAAGACCTACTACCTCGTGCCCGAGGAGACCGGCATCAAGGCCTACCAGCTGATGCGGGAGGCGCTCCGCGAGGACGACAAGGTGGGGATCGCCAAGGTCTCGTTCCGCGACAAGGAGCACCTGGCCGCCCTCCGGCTAATGGGCGACGTGATCGTGCTCGACACGATGTACTGGCCCGACGAGCTCCGGGCGCAGGACTTCGAGGAGCTCGACGCCAAGAGCGAGGTGCGGCCCAAGGAGGTCCAGATGGCCCGCTCCCTGATCGAGAACCTCACCGAGCCCTGGAACCCCGAGCAGTACGGCGACGAGTACCGCGAGGCGCTTCTCGAGATCGTGGAGAAGAAGGTGGCCGGCGAGGAGATCGAGGTCATCACCGAGGAGGAGGCGCCGGAGAAGGTCGTCGATCTCATGGAGGCGCTCCAGAAGAGCGTGGAAGCCACGAAGACCGAGAAGAAGCCGGCGAGGAAGCGCGCGGCGAAGAAGCAAGCCGCCTCCTGAGAGGCCCGGCCGTGCGGTGGGACCTCCTGCCCGACATCAGCGCCTTCGACAGCGCGAGGCGCAAGGAGGCCTACCGGCGTCTGGCGAGGAGCGTCCGCGGGGGGCGTGAGGCCCCCACGCTGCTCGACCTGGACGAGGTCCGCACGCGGCTCGGAGTCTTCGAGGAGTCGTACGAGGGGATCCGAGCCATCCCGGTGTCGCGCATCGTCGGCACCGCCGGACGGTCCCGTGACTTCGACGGCGACTTCCTCCCGCGCGACGAGCGCATCCGCGAGCGGTGGCGGAAGGTCGAGCAGACGTTCCCGCGGGGCGACTTCCCCCCGATCGTCGCCTACGAGGTGGACGGGCGGTACTTCGTCGTGGACGGTCACCACCGTGTGGCCGTGGCGAAACAGCGCGGCGTGGACTACCTGGACGCGGAGGTGACGCGCCTCCGGACCCGCCGCCCGCTGCCGGAGGGCGCGGACGTGGGCGCGCTGATCATCGCGGAGCAGGAGCGGCGGTTCCTGGAGGAGGCGGGGCTCGACGACCTCGATCCGCCCGTGCACATCCCGATGTCGAGCCCGGTCGGGTACCCGCAGCTGCTCGAGCTGGTCAAGGTCCACGGCTTCCACCTCTCCGGCGAGCGAGGGGAGGTCGTGTCGCTGCCGGAGGCCGGTCGCGACTGGTACGAGCGCGTCTGCCTCCCGGCGATGGAGGCCGCGGGGGAGACGGGACTGCGAGACGCCCTGCCCGGGGCCCGGGAGGGCGACGTCTTCCTGTGGGTCTACGATCGTCACCGGGCGCTGCGGCCCGAGCATCCGGAGGCCGGGCTCGCGGAGGCGGCACGCCGGATCCTCGAGGAGCGGCGGTAGGATGCTCGGGCCCGCGAGGAGGGACGCATGAAGCTGGTGACGGCGATCATCAAGCCGCACAAGCTCGACGAGGTGAAGGACGCCTTGCGCGAGATCGGGGTCGAGGGCATGACGGCCACCGAGGCCCAGGGCTTCGGCCGCCAGCGCGGCCACACCGAGATCTATCGCGGGGCCGAGTACCAGGTCGACTTCGTCCCCAAGGTCAAGATCGAGATCGTGACCGAGGACGCCCGGGCCCCCGAGGTCGTGGAGACGATCGAGCGGTCGGCGCGGACCGGGAAGATCGGCGACGGGAAGATCTTCGTCACCGAGGCCGAGCAGGTGGTCCGCATCCGCACCGGGGAGCGTGGCCCCGACGCGCTCTGATCGGGCGGCCGGCCCGATCGACCGGCTCCAGAGGGGGTTGCGCTCGCTGGAGGAGGCGTATTCGAGCGGGGGCCACGGCGCCTGGTCGGCGCGCCGCCGGACCGAGCTGGTGGACCGCGCCGTCCGTGAGCTGGCGGAGGGCCTCGAGGGGCGCGTGGCCGTGGTGGCGCTCGGGGGCTACGGTCGAGGGGAGTTGACCCCGGGCTCGGATGTCGACCTCATGCTGCTGCACGAGGGCGACGGGGAGCTCGAGGAGGCGGCGTCTCGCCTCTTCTATCCGTTCTGGGACGCGGGGATCTCGCTGGGGCACTCGGTCCGGACCGTGGCGGAGTGCGAGAAGCTGGTCGGGGACCTCGACGTCGCCACGTCGCTCCTCGACGCGAGGCTCGTGGCGGGGGATGGGTCGGTGCTCGAGGCCCTCACCGAAGGGCTGCTGGCGAGGATGGGGCTGGGCCGGAGGGCCTTCCTGGCCTCGATCGCCGAGAGCGTGGAGGCCCGTCGCGAGCGGCTGGGCTCGTGCGCATGGCTGCTCGAGCCGGACCTCAAGGCGAGCGGGGGCGGCGCGTGGGACGTGGCGGCGGTGGGGTGGATGCTGAAGGGGCTCCGGGTGGAGGACGCGGTCCGGGCGGGCCTGCTGCGGGCCCGCGAGGTCGAGGGCCTGGACGAGGCCCGCGAGTTCCTGATCCGCCTCCGGAGCGCCCTGCACCTGGAGACGGGGCGGCGCGGCGACCGTCTGCTCCTCGAGCACCAGCCGGCGCTCGCCGAGGCGTTCGGCTTCGGGCCCGAGCCGGGGATGACGCCCGCAGACGTGCTGATGCGATCCCTGTTCGAGCACGCCCGATCCGTGGAGCACATCCTCCGGCTCCTGCTCGACCGGGCCGCCCGCTGGCTGGAGGGGGCCGAGGAAGAGGAGGAGGCCGGGCCTGGCTCCCCCGAGGAGGTGCTTGACCAGCTGGCGCTGGCCGCGGAGCGAGAGAGGCTCCCGCCGCCGGCCACGCTCGACCGGCTGGAGCGGACCGTCCCCGAAGGGGCGACGTGGACGCCGGCGATGCGCGAGGCCTTCGTCCGCCTGCTGGCGGCGCCCGGTGCGGTCGAAGCCCTGGAGGCGATGGACCGCGGCGGGATCCTGGTGCGGCTCCTGCCGGAGTGGGCGGCGGTCCGGTGCCGCCCGCAGCGCGATCCCTACCACCGGTTCACCGTGGACCTCCACCTGATCCATACGGCTGCGGGCGCCGCGGCGCTGCTGCGGGGCGGGGCCGAGGATCCGATGACGGCCGAGGCGGTCTTTTCCATCCGGGATCGCGAGGCCCTGTTGCTGGGCGCGCTGCTGCACGACATCGGCAAGCGGGGAGAGGGGCCGCACGTCCCGGCCGGGGTCCGTGTGTTGGATCCGATCCTGGAGCGGCTCGGCGTCGCGCCGGAGACCGCGGACCGGGTGCGCTTCCTGGTCGGGGAGCACCTCCTCCTCTCGGACACCGCGACGCGGCGCGACCTCACCGACGAGAACCTCGTCCTCGACGTGGCCGGCAGGGTCCTGGACGGGGAGCGCCTGGCGTCGCTCTTCCTCTTGACCGTCGCGGACGCGGAGGCCACCGGTCCCCACGCCGCGACGCCCTGGCGCCGGACCCTCGTGCGCGATCTCGTGGGGAAGGTCCAGCGGGCGCTCGACCGTCCCGACGAGCAGCCGGACGAGCTGGCGACGATCGCGGAGCGGCTGGAGCGGACGGCGGCCCTGCTGGCGGGCGAGCATCCCGATGCGGTGGGCGCCTACGTCGACCGCCTCCCCCGCCCCTATGTCCTCGCGGTGCCTCCCGAGACGGCGGCCCGCCACTTCCGCCTCCTGGAGCCTCCGCCGGCGGCGGGCGAGATCCGGACCGACGTCCTGGAGGGCGAGCGCCCCGGCGTCCACGACCTGGCCGTCGCGGCGGCGGACCGACGGGGGCTGTTGGCAGACATCGCCGGGGCGCTCGCCCTCCAGGGCCTGACCATCCTCTCGGCCCGGGCCTTCACGAGCGCGGACGGGATCGCCCTCGACCTCTTCGCCGTGCAGGGCGTCTTCGATCCCGAGATCACCGAGGAGCGGTGGCGGCGGTTCCGAGGCGATCTGCGTCGCGCCCTCGAGGGCCGGGTCTCGCTGGAGCGGAGGGTGGAGGAGAAGCGGCGCCACTACCCACCGCCGGCGCCGGTGGAGCCGGAGGTCCGGGTGGAGGATCGAGTCTCGGAGTTCTCCACCGTGGTCGAGGTGTCGGCCGGCGACCGCCTCGGCCTCCTCTTCGACCTCTCGCTCGCCTTCCGGGACCTGGGGCTCACCGTGCACGTGGCGAAGGTGGCCACCTACGGTCCGCGCGTCGTGGACGTCTTCTACGTGCGGGACCTCGAGGGGCGGAAGGTGGGGGAGCGGGCGGAAGATATCCGCGAGGCCGTCCTCGCCCGGCTCGGCTAGCTAGCGCTCTCCTTCGGCCCTCGGGGGGCCCACGAGGCGGAATGCCAACGCCGAGATGTCGGACCGGATCTGGTGGAGCCGTTCCTCGACCACCTCGAACCGCTTGTCCACCTGCTCGAACCGGTCGGTGAAGCGCCTCTCGAGGTCGTCGATGCGACGGTGGACGTCCCGAAACCCGCCCCGGACGATCCACCCCAGGATGACGACGACGGCCGCGGCGAAGAGCGCATTCACGGTGGCCGTCAGCGTGTCCATGCAGCTCCTTCCCGGGGGAGGATGCCGGGCTCAGGCTACCATCGCGGGGTGACGCGAACGATCGAGACGCCGAAGGGGCCGGTCTCGGCCCTGCTCGAGGGGCCCGAGGGGGGCCCGCTCCTCGTCCTGGCCCACGGCGCCGGGAACGACATGCGCACCCCGCTCTTCGACGGCCTGGCCCAGGGGCTCGCCTCCCGCGGGGTGGCGACGCTCCGCTTCAACTTCCCCTACAAGGAGCAGGGCCGCCGGGCCCCGGACCCGGAGCGCACGCTCCGGGACGCGTGGCTGGCCGCCTTCGAGCACGCGGCCGCGCTCAGCGACGTCGTCTGGGTGGGAGGCAAGTCGCTCGGGGGCCGGATCGCCTCGCTCGTGGTGACCGAAGGGCTCGCCGCCGCCGGTATCGTGTTCGTCGGCTACCCCCTGCACCCTCCGGGCAAGCCGGAGCGGATCCGCGACGCCCACCTCCCCGGGATCGAGGTCCCGATGCTGTTCCTCCAGGGGACGAAGGACCCCTTCGCGCGGTGGGAGCTGCTGGAGCCGCTGGTGGAGCGGCTCCCCGACGCGACGCTGCACCCGGTGGACGGCGGAGACCACTCCTTCCGCGTCCGGGGGCAGCCCAAGGACGACGCGGCGACCGGACGAGCCCTCGGTGAGGTCGCCGGGGACTTCATCAGGGAGCGGAGCTGATGCCGCGCCGCCACCGGCGCGATCGGACGGGTCCCGAGCCGCTTCGACCGATCGGCGCCGTCACGCCGCCGGGGGAGCACGTCGAGGGGTGGAGCGTCCGGTTCTCGACCAAGGGCGGCGCCACCTGCCCCTACTGCAACCGACCGATCCCGGACGGGCAGCAGCACGTCGTGGCCTGGCCCGAGGACCAGGAGGACTACAGACGGCACTGGCACCGGGGGTGCTGGAACCGGGAGAAGCGGAGAGGAGGCCCGACGCTGTGAGGCCGTGGTCGGAGGAGCCCGTGGGGCGGTTCGAGGAGCGAACGATCGAGAGCGAGGCGCTGAAGGGCAACCCGCTCGGCGATCCGCACGAGCGCCCGATCTGGGTGTACCTCCCGCCCGGCTACGATGACGAACCGCAGCGCCGCTACCCGACGATCTACGAGATCCAGGGCTACACGGGCCAGCTGGACATGTGGCGGAACCGCTCCCCGTGGCGCCGGACCTTCCCCGAGCTGCTCGACCGGATGTACGCGGGGGCCGACGCGCCTCCGCCCGCGATCGTCGTGTTCGTGGACTGCTGGACGTCGCTCGGGGGGAGCCAGTTCCTGGACTCGCCGGGGACCGGCCGCTACCACACCTACCTCTGCGAGGAGGTCGTCCCGTGGGTGGACGCGGAGTACCGGACCCTGGCGGGCCGCGACCACCGGGGCATCGCGGGGAAGTCGAGCGGCGGATACGGGGCGATGGTGACCCCCATGCTCAGGCCGGAGGTGTTCGGGGGCTTCGCCACCCATGCCGGCGACGCGCTGTTCGAGGTCTGCTACTGCCCGGAGTTCCGGGAGGCCGCCCGATACCTGCGCGACCACTACGCCGGCTCCTACGAGGCCTTCCTCGAGGACTTCCGCTCCCGTCCGGCCTTCTCCAAGAAGCAGGACGGGACGCTGATCGAGCTGTACGGGTACGCGGCCTGCTACTCGGCGGACGAGGACGGCACCGTGCGGCTGCCGTTCGACACCGACACGGGGCGCCTGATCCCCGAGGTCTGGGCCCGGTGGCTGGCCTGGGACCCGGTCCGGATGGTCTCCGAGCGGGCCGACGCGCTGCGGTCGATGCGCGCCATCTACGTCGACGCGGGGAAGCGAGACGAGCCGTACCTGGACCTCGCCGCCGAGGCGTTCCGGCGGGAGCTGGAGGCGATCGGCGTGACCGAGTACTTCTTTGAGATCTTCGACGCCGGCCACATGGGGATCGAGTACCGCTACCCCCTGTCGGTGCGCTATCTGGCCGAGCGGCTCTCGAGCTGAGCCTCGAGTGTGAGCTGCTCCGGCTGCGGCGGCTCCTCGGGGATCCTCCTCGGGTTCCCCGCCTCCCGTGGGTTGCCCCTCCCGACGCCGTGGCGCCGGGCGAGCTCCCGCACCATGGCCGAGATCTCCGCCTGGTACTCCTTGGGGGCGTAGGCGCCCCGTCCGTACAGGTCCCGGTAGCGGGGGAGGAGGTCGGGACGCTCGCGCTCGATCCAGGCCAGCCACCATTCGCGGGCGCCGGGGCGCAGATGGAGGACGATCGGTGACACGTGCGTCGCCCCGGCGCCCGCGACCGCGGCAACCGTGGCCTCCAGATGCTCGTCGTCGTCGGTGAGGAACGGGAGGATCGGCGCCATCAGCACCCCGCAGGGGATCCCGGCCTCGTTCAGCTTCCGCACCGCCTCCAGGCGCGACGCGGGGCGCGGCGTCCCCGGCTCGACCAGCCTCGACAGCTCATCGTCCACGAAGCCCACCGAGAAGTTCGTCCCCACCTCGGTGACCTCGGATGCCTCCCGCAGCAGGTCGAGGTCGCGCAGGATCAGCGTCCCCTTCGTGAGGATCGAGAACGGGTTGGCGAAGTCCCGCAGCGCCTCGATGATTCCCGGCATCAGCCGATACCGCCCCTCTGCCCTCTGATAGGGATCCACGTTCGTCCCCATCGCGATGTGCTCGCCCGACCAGCGCCGGGTCGACAGCTCCTTGCGAAGGAGCTGGGGCGCGTTGACCTTCACCACGATCCTCGTGTCGAAGTCCGCGCCGTGGTCGAGGTCCAGGTACGTGTGCGTCTTCCGAGCGAAGCAGTAAACGCACGCATGGCTGCATCCCCTGTACGGGTTGATCGTGTAGCGGAATGGGACGCGGGAGGCCTCGGGCACCCGGTTGATGATCGAGCGGGCGTGCACCTCGTAGAAGGTCATCCCGCGGAACTCGGGCGTGTCGAAGGTCCTGGCCACCGCCCCCTGCTCGAAGAGCGGCGCCGTGAGGCGGTCGTCCGGGGGACCGGTCTCGAGTCGGAGGTTGTCCCACCGCATGGGACGGCCAGGATAGAACGTGTGTTCGGTTCGGGCAAGCGTCCCGACGATCGTATGATGCCGTCGTCGTGGAGATCGCGGTGGCGCTCCGCAGGGAAAACGGAGGCTGGACGGCCCTGGCCTCCGACCCGCCGGTCTCCGTCCGGGCCGAGTCCCGCGAGGACTGCGTGCGTCGGGTCCGGGACGCGGTGCTGGCCCGCCGCCCCAACGGCAGCGACCCGGTCACGGTGGTCGTCGAGGTGGCCCCCGACCTGGTGGGCGTGGCCGAGGCCGCCTCGATCCTGGGCTGGGACAAGCGTCGGGTGATCACCTACGTCGACCGGGGCTCCTTCCCGGAGCCCCTGGCCCGCCTCGCTGGAGGCCGCGTTTGGGCCCGGGCCGACGTCGAGGCGTTCCGCCTTGCCTTCCTCGAGCGGCAGGCCCGGCGCCGGCGCCGCTGATCCCTTCAGCCCCGGGCCCAGAGGGTCGATACCTGGGGCATGCTTCGGTCGGAGCGCGGGAGCGGCAGCGTCCTGACGATCGCCACGATCCTCCTGGGGGCGGCGCTGGCGATCGGGTTCCCCGTGTGGATGCTGATCCGGGGGACCCAGATGCAGGCCGAGAGCGCGGCCGTCGGGGTGCAGCAGGCCGAGGATCTGCGGGCGGACGCCCTCCTGACCGGCGCCGCCGGGGTGGCCCACTCGTATCTCGCGACGCAGGGCTCGTTCCAGGGTTTTTCACCGCAGGCGGCGGCGGCGCTCGATCCCTCGTTCCGCTGGAACGCGGACCCGGTCGCGTCGTCCGGGACGGTCAGCATCCGGGGCGTGACCGCCACCTCGGTCGCGCTGGTGACCGTGGGTTCGGGTCGGCCGCTCTGCCTCGCGATCGACTCGGGTCAGACCCGCAGAGGGACGACCGACGCCCGCTCGGCCGCCGACTGCACCGGCGGGTCCTGACCGCCGCGTCCGCCGTGTAGTCTTTCGCGCATGAGCGAGGCCCATCCCACGCACGTGGACGTCCTTCGCCGCGTTCCGCTGTTCGCCGATCTCGACGACGAGGCGCTCGGCGACGTCGCGGGGAAGGCCGCCGAGGTCGAGGTGCCGCGGGGGCACGTCCTGCTGGAGCGGGGACAGGAGGGTGCGGGGCTCTTCGTCGTGCTGAGCGGGACGGCCGAGGTCCTCGTGGGCGAATCCCGGATCGAGGCGGGGGAGGGCGAGATCCTCGGGGAGCTGTCGCTCCTCGTCCCCGGTCTCCGCCACACGGCCCGGGTGCAGGCGGGCGAGGGCTTTCGGGCCCTCGCGGTGCGCCGAGACGACTTCGAGTCGCTGCTCGAGGACCACCCGCGGATGGCCGTGGCGATGCTCCGGGTAGTGGCCGAGCGCCTGGCGGAGACCCTCTCGTACCTGTGATCTCGATTGACCGAGGGTCCGGCCCTTTGGGATGATGGCTACCCAGCGGTAGGAACAAGGAGGCAAGCGTGGCTTTGAAGTTCCTCTCGGAGGAGTGGGCCCAGCAGGTCACGGAGAAGCTCAACGCCAGCGAGCAGTTCAGCCAGGCCGCGGGCGGTCAGAACGCGAAGCTGCAGCAGGTGGTGAGCACGCCGGACGGCGAGACGAAGTACTACTTCAAGATCGAGGACGGGAGGGCCGAGGTCGCCCTCGGGGAGCTCGACGGCGCGGAGACCACCATCACGCAGGACTACGACACCGCCGTGGCCATGTCGAAGAACGAGCTCAGCCCCACGGCCGCCTACATGAGCGGCAAGATCAAGGTCTCCGGGGACCTGATGAGGCTGATGCAGCTCCAAGGGGTCATCGGCGCCCTGCCCGGCGTGCTCGCGGAGCTCGACGTCGAGTACTGATCCCGCCCAGGTCCGCGTGGACGTCGAGGTCGTTCGCAGCGCGAGGCGGCGAAAGACGATCTCGGCCGAGCAGCGGGGAAGCACCATCGTCGTGCGTGTCCCCGCGGGCCTGCCGGCCGAGGAGGAGCGGGCGTGGGTGAGCCGGATGGTCCACCGGCTCACGGCGCGCGAGCGCACCCGCCGCCTCAACGCGGCGGGTGCGCTCGCGCGCACCGCCGACCGCCTCAACCGGCGCCACTTCGACGGCCGCCTCCGGTGGTCCTCGATCCGCTACGTGCCGAATCAGCGCAGCCGCTTCGGGTCGTGCACCCCCCAGGACGGCACGATCCGCATCTCCGATCGCGTCGCGTCGCTGCCCGCGTGGGTCCGCGACTACGTCGTGATGCATGAGCTCACGCATCTCGTCGAGGCCGACCACTCGCCCGGGTTCTGGAAGCTCGTGGAGCGGTACCCGAAGGCCGAGCGGGCCCGTGGGTACCTGATGGCCCTGGGACCGGAGGATCAGTCGGGCGGGGTGTCGTAGAGCCGGTCGCCGAAGTCCCCGAGACCCGGCAGGATGTAGCCCACGTCGTTCAGCTGGCGATCCAGCGCTGCGGTGAAGATGTGCACGTCGGGGTGGGCCTCCTCCATCGTCTCCACCCCCTCGGGGGCGGCGACGATGGAGACCATCCGGACCTCCGCCGGGCGACGCATCTTGATCGCCGCGCACGCGTGGGCGGCGGTGCCGCCCGTGGCCAGCATCGGATCGAGGAGGACCGCCCACCGCCCGTCCATGGCCGGCAGCTTCTCGTAGTAGGAGGTCGGCCGGAGGGTCCGCTCGTCGCGCTCGAGGCCGATGTAGCCGACCGAGATCCCCGGGAAGAGCTCCGTGACCGAGTCGAGCATGCCCAGGCCCGCCCGCAGGACCGGCACGGCCACGAGCCGGGCCCCGAGCCGGCTCCCCTCCATCTCCTCCAGCGGGGTCACGACCTCCCTGGGCTCGCTGGGGAGGTCGCGCGTGGCCTCCAGGACGAGCGCGGTGGTCAGGCGACGGGTCAGCGTCCGAAAGACCGGCGACTCGGTGTCGCGGCTGCGGAGCTCGGTCAGCAGGTGGCCGGCCAGCGGGTGATCGACGACCGTGAGCATGGCGATCACATCCTAGGGGCTGACGGCCCTTCCGCGCACCGCCCTCGGTCCTGTACCCGCCGGGTGGCACTGGCGTACAATCCGAACCGCTGTGCGGGTAGACCACCAGGAGGGGGGAGATCACATGCGTGGGAAGTTCACGCTTCTCGCTCTCGTCACCGTCGTAGCGCTCACCGCCGCGGCGTGTGCCGAGGAAGCCGAGGAGCCCGAAGCCGCCCCGACCGGGGAAGAGGCCCTTCCGGGCGAGGGCATGCTCGCCTGTCAGGTGACCGACACGGGCGGCATCGACGACAGGTCGTTCAACCAGACCGCCTGGGCGGGCATGCAGCGGGCCGAGGAGGAGCTGGGGGTCGAGATCGACTTCCTGGAGTCACAGTCGCAGGCCGACTACGAGCCGAACATCCAGGCGTTCATCGACCGTGACTGCGACATCATCGTGACGGTCGGCTTCCTGCTCGGGGACGCCACGGCGGCTGCCGCCGAGGCCAACCCGGAGCAGAGCTTCGCGATCGTCGACTTCGCCTACGACCCGCCGCTGGACAACGTCCTGGGGCTGGTCTTCTCCACGAAGGAGGCGGCGTTCATGGCCGGCTACGCCGCGGCCTCGTGGACCAAGACGGGCACGATGGGCACCTACGGCGGGATCAACATCGGCCCGCCCGTCACCGACTTCATGGACGGGTTCTTCGCCGGGGCGATG
>DASUTW010000123.1:0-4050 GCA_036374395.1 Actinomycetota bacterium | reverse complement strand
GCTGGTGGTCCCGGCGATGCTCTTCAACCTACGGCGATTCAAGTCGGAGCAGTGACATGGCGACGGACGTGACGGTAGGGGCGCCCTCCCGGCCCTCGACCCCGATGGGAAGGATCATGCACGCGGTCTCGCGCGGGCCGGTGGCGATCGTGCTCGCGATCGTGGGGCTCCTGTGGCTGGTGCCCACGTTCGGGCTGCTGATCACCTCGCTCCGCTCCAACGCGGCGAACCTGGAGAGCGGCTGGTGGAACGTGTTCACAGTGCCGAGCCAGCTCACGCTGGAGTCCTACCGCGGGCTCCTCGACGACCCCACAATGCTCAGCGGCCTGTGGAACACGGTCCTGATCACCGTCCCCACGTCGCTTCTGCTCGTGATGATCGCAGCGGGCGCCGCGTACGCGTTCGCGTGGTCGCGCTTCCCCGGGCGCGACGTGCTCTTCCTCGTGGTCGTCGGGCTGCTGGTGGTCCCGATCCAGATCGGGCTGATCCCCATCTCCAGCCTCTTCGGGCGGCTGAACCTCTTCGGGACGATCCCCGGGGTGGTCCTCTACCACATCGCCTTCGGGTTGCCCTTCGCCATCTTCCTGCTACGCAACTTCTTCATCGGGATCCCCAAGGAGCTGCTCGAGGCGGCGCGGATGGACGGGGCCAGCGAGTGGCGGGTCTTCACGCGCGTGGTGCTGCCCCTCGGGATCCCGGCGATCGCCTCCCTGCTGATCTTCCAGTTCCTGTGGACGTGGAACGACCTGCTGGTCGCGCTCGTGTTCGCGGGGACCGACAACGCCCCACTGACGGTGATCATCAGGGAGCAGACGCGGCAGTTCGGATCGAACATCGGGATCATCGCCCCCGCCGCGTTCCTCCAGATGATCGTGCCGTTGGCCGTGTTCTTCGCGTTCCAGCGGTACTTCGTCCAGGGCCTGCTGGCCGGCTCGACCAAGTGACCAGGCGCCTGCTGATCGCCACGATCGTCGTCGTCCTGGCCAGCGGCGGCCTGATCGCGGCCCGCTCCGGGGGGCTGCGGATCGAGGTGCCGCCCGGCGCCGGCGCCGCCTCGGTGCTCGAGCGCGCCCCGAAGGGGTCGACGCTCGTCCTGCTCGCCGGGCGACACGCCCCGTTCGAGATCGACCGGCGAGCCACCGTGGAGGCGGAGAGAGGCGCCGTGGTGTCGGGGCCGATCGTGGTGCGGGCGGACGGCACGCGCCTCGAGGGCCTCACGATCGAGGGCGGCGAGACGGGCGTCGTCGTGCGGGGCGCCGATGACATCGTGCTGAGGGGCGTCCTCGTCGAGGGCGCCGCCGACCACGGGATCGAGGTGGTGGACGCCTCGGCTCGGATCGAGGGCTGCGCGATCCGAGGGCTCACGGGAGCGATGGCCCAGGGCATCGAGGTTCGGAACGCGAACGGGCGGCCCCGGACCGTGATCTCGGGGTGCGCCGTCCGCGGGGGCATGGAGGGCATCGTCTCCCACGTGAGCAGGCTGGAGGCCGTGGACAACGTCGTGACGGGGACCACCGTTCGCGGCATCTCGATCACCGAGATGAGCGAGGGCCTCGTGGAGGGGAACGTGGTCCGCGACGCCCTTGGGTCGGGGGTCTTCTGCGGCGACATGTCGCACTGCGAGGTGCGTCGGAACACGATCAGCGGCATCCGGGGCGACGGGTCCGGGATCACGAGCCGCTCCGGCTACGGGGTCGTGGCGCTCTACTACGCCACGATGAGGGTCCACCAGAACGAGCTGGTCGACGCCCCGAACGGGGTGGGGACGCTCGTGGGATCGGTGACCGTGGACCGCTTCCCGCTCTCGATCTGGGCGCAGGGATGGCAGGGGCTGCTGCCCGGCATCGTCGTGGTCGTGGCGCTGGCGCTCGCGGTGCTCGCGCTGGCCCGCTGGGCGGTCACGCCGTGGGCTCGGAGGTGGCGGAGGCGGGCCGGGCCGGTCGATCCGGGGAAGGCCCTGCCCATCCTGGTCGGGGGCTTCGCGGTGCAGAGCTTCCACATGCTCGAGCACCTCGTGCAGGTCTACCAGGTGCACGTGATCGACGCCGAGATCCGGAGCGGGCTCGCGGGTCAGAAGGTCGACACCGAATGGGTGCACTTCGTCTACAACCTGGCGGTGCTCGCCTTCATCGTCTGGGCGTGGAGGCTCGTGCGGCCCGGGGGCGCGCTGGCGGGCGGCGTGGGGAAGGGCGCCGGCTTCCTGCTGGCGGCGTTCGTGGTGCAGGGCTACCACATGGCGGAGCACACGGCGAAGCTGGTCCAGCACCTCTCGCTCGGGATCGACCCCGCGCCCGGCATCATCGGGGGTGCGGCGGGCCTGGTCTGGTTCCACTTCGGGATCAACCTCACGGTGTACGTGGGCATGGCCATCCCCGTGGTCTCGGCGATCCGCACCGCCTTCGGCGGCGGGCGCGACCTCGTGGTCGAGCCCGGTCGGTGACGCCGGACAGCCTCCGGGTCCTGCGATCGGGGCGCCGGCCGTCCGGCGCGGTCCTCGCCTCGCCCACCTTCCCCGTCTACCGGTACTCGTGGTTGAGGGACGGGGCCTTCATCGCGGAGGCCTTCGCCGCCTCGCGCGAGCGCGAGGCGGCGAAGGCCTTCCACCGCTGGGCAACGGGGACCGTCGAGCGGTACGGGCACAAGGTCGAGGCGCTGGAGCGCGGCATCCCCGATGCCATCACCGACGCGGACGTCCTCCATCCTCGCTACACCGAGGAGGGGGAGGAGGTGCAAGACCCCCTCTGGTCGAACTTCCAGCTCGACGGGCACGGCTTCTGGCTCGCGGCGCTCGCCCGACACGTCGAGGCCGGGATCGCGAAGCCGCGGGAGGTTCTGGACGCGGTCGGCCTCACGACCCGCTACCTCCGCCTCCTGTGGGACCGGCCCTGCGCCGACTGCTGGGAGGAGCACGACGGCCTGATCCACCCCACCACTCTCTGCGCCGTGGCCGCGGGGCTGCGCGCCGCGGCCGAGATCCTCGACGATCCGGAGCCCGCCGAGACGGGGAAGGCGGCGCTGGCCAGGGTGCGGGAGCGGGGACTCACCTCCGGCGGCTCCCTGGCCAAGCACGAGGGGGTGGAGGACGTGGACGCCAGCGCGCTCCTCGTGCTGGGCCCGCTCGGGCCCTTCGAGCCCGACGACCCGATCGTCGGCGCCACCCTCGCCCGGATCGAGGCCGACCTCGTCGCGGACTGCGGAGGAGTCCACCGGTACCTAGACGACGGGTACTATGGGGGCGGGCTCTGGGTCGTGCTGTCGGGGTCGCTGGCCCGCGTCCACGCGCTGGCGGGGAACACGGACCGTGCCCGGGAGGTCCTGGCCTGGGTGGAGGCCACCGCCGACCGTGACGGCGCGCTGCCCGAGCAGGTCTCCACGCACCTGCGGAAGCCCGAGATGCTGTCCGTCTGGGAGGCAAAGTGGGGTCCGGTGGCCAGGCCCCTCCTCTGGTCCCACGCGATGCACGTCTTGGCGTGGAGCGCGCTGGATCAGCCCGAGCCGCCGATCTCCTCGTAGGGGGAGTCCTCGGCGGGCGCCGCCTTCTCGCCCCGCTCCGCTTCGACGAGCTGCCACAGCCACTCGCCCCAGGCGCGGACGGCGGGCCACGACTGCCAGAACTCCTCCAGCGACACCGGATCGAAGCCGTCCCAGGCCTCGGGCGGCTTGATCTCGCCCGCGATCTCGTCGAGCGCCGTGACGGCTTCGTGGAACCTCTCGTCGAACTCGTCCGCGGCCATGCTGCCTCCCTCGGGGGCAGTCTAGCGGGGCGTCGCCGGATGCTCCACCGGGTAGCATCGCCTCGATGCCCAACCGACTCCAGGGCGCCACCAGCCCCTACCTGCTCCAGCACGCCGACAACCCGGTGGACTGGTACGAGTGGGGCCCGGAGGCCCTCGAGCGCGCTCGCGCCGAGGACCGGCCCATCCTGCTCTCCGTGGGCTACGCCGCCTGCCACTGGTGCCACGTGATGGAGCGGGAGTCGTTCGAGGACGAGGACACGGCCGCGCTCATGAACGAGCACTTCGTCAACGTGAAGGTGGACCGCGAGGAGCG
>DASUTW010000122.1:0-5596 GCA_036374395.1 Actinomycetota bacterium | reverse complement strand
GAGGCCCTATCGAACCGACAGATCGCTGAGCGCCTCTACCTTTCCGAGCGAACCGTCGAGAGCCATGTTCAGAGCATCCTGGCCAAGCTGGGGATGACCTCGCGCACCCAGGTGGCGGTCTGGGCCCTCCAGGAAGGGCTCAATGGAGCGGGTGCGTAGGGGGAGACGCGGAATTCCGTACCCATCCCCGTACTTCCACCGATGTGCGTCGCCCCCTCTTGGTCCTAGCCTTCCGACCTGATGCGACGGAAGGAGGTTCGGATGAGGCGACTAGCGATCGTGCTGGCGCTGTCGGCGCTGTTCCTCGGGGCCCTTGCCGGAACGAGTGGGGCTCGTGGGGTGACCACCACCCAGCTCCAGCACGCGGGGTGGATCTGCTTCCCGACGGGGACCGGGCCGCACTGCTTCACCCCCGGTGCGCTCGCCTCCAGCGCGAGCATCCAGGTATTGGTGTTCGACGACTGGGGTTCGGAGGGCATCCTGCGGGGGTCGGAGCTGCTGATCAGGGCGGACCTGTACGCGGGGCAGCCCTGCCCCCAGAGTGAGGTCGAGTTCCTGCCGGCAGCCGAGACCGGTCTGAGCAGCGACTACTTCGCCTGCCACCACTACGGCTGACCGACCACGCGCGGATCCGGAAGAGCCCGCCACGGCGGTGGGCTCTTCCGGCTTCCCGGGAGGCTGAGGGCGCAGGTGCCCGCTCCGACGAGGTAGTCACAGTCTTGGTCACACTCGGGCACATCGACACAGATTCAGAGCCCTCCGCCAGCGTTCGCTGCCACGAGAAGACCTCACTGACCTGCAGCGCGACCTCTGACAGACATCGGCGAATCGAGCACGCTGCGTTGAGGGCCTAGTGGGGCTAACCACCCCGTGGGAGTTCGACTCTCCCCTCCGACACGATCCCGTCGGGAGGGCGAGGTCGCCTGTTCGGATCTGGCCCCTCCACCGACCCCCTGCACCTCAGCCGTCCACGCACACGGCCCGGACCCTCATGGTGAAGCTCGCGGTCGGGCCGTCGCTCCGCATCACCACGACCCATCCGTGGCTCGGAACGGTGACCGGATAGGACTCGACCACGACGGCCGGGACCCCCTGGGGCGGGATCCCGTTCGGGTCGAACTGCCCCGGCACCGTGTGCCCGCCCCCCGTGACCACCTTTCCGCGCGGGCAGAGAGCGATCTCTCCGAGCTTCTCGCCGGGCCCGATCAGGATGAGATCGGACTGCACGACCTCGTGGCCGCCCAGCCCGCCGGGCTCGCCCTGCGGCCCGGGCGGACCTTCGGGTCCCTGGGGTCCCGCCGGACCCTCCACGTTCCACTCGAGGGGTGTCTCCTGCGGCTTGCAGTCCGACGCATCGTCCACCACCCGGACCTGGCCGGTCTGCTTGTGCACGCAGGCATGGATCGTGTCGGGGTCGTGCGTGGCTGCTGCCACGCCCCCGAAGAGCGCCGCTCCCAGGGCCGCGGCGGCGACAAGAGCCAGGGCTCGAGGTGGCCGCTGCCGCCCTCCGGGGCTCGTGTGCGCACGTCCTTGCATGTGCCATCCCTCCTCGGATCGCCGACGGGTTGCACCGATTGAACCCCGCCGCCGGGTTGCTCCGGTATCGGGAGAAGAGGGCGACCATATGGGCTCGGCGGGGGACGGGAGGACTCCCGACCCAGGCACGCGCGGTCCGCAGGCGAGCGCACAGCAGAGCGCGTCCGCCGGGACAGTGGTGAAGGCGCATCCATCGCGATTCATTGCATATCGGATAGTCGGGTCCCGCGCTTGCGGGCGTCGCGTGCCTGGCTAAGGGGGCCGACGGCGCCAAGCACGTTCCGGCCCAGAGCAGACGAAACCCGCTCGTGAGGGGCCCTTGGCCTCCAGGGCGACCCGGGTGCGATACGGTGGGGGCATGCCGGAGACGTACGGGAAACGACAGCGGAAGGCCGTGAAGGCGCGGAAGGCCTCGGCGCGAGAGGAACGCCGTCTCGCGCGCGCCCGGAGGCGCGAGGAGCGAGCGGCCCAGGGGGAGAGCGCGGGGGATGAAGCCTGGCTCGGCGAGCCCAACCCCTCGGGGTTGGACGAGCCTGCGGGGGACGACACCGAGGAGTGAGCGCCTCGGGCGCGCGCTCGGCCTGACGCTCTCGGTCGCCCTCCTCTCCTTCGCCTGCAGCGGGGAGGCGGCGAACGCCCCTCGCCGGACCCCGTCCGCGACCCGGGTGGCGCCCGCCCAGCTTTCGGGCTCCTTCACGCTGATCGGGCACGAGCCCCTCTTCGATCGCGGGATGAACGCCGGGCTCGCCGTGTGGGGCGACCACGCCTACGTGGGCAACCGGACGGACGGCTCCTCCGGGCATCCGCACCCGGGGATCCTCGTGGTGAGCGTGGCGGATCCCGCCGCCCCCGAGGTCGTGGGGGAGATCGGGGGCCCGCACGCGGGCGGTCCCGGGGAGACCTCGCGGGAGCTGCGGATCTGGCCCGGCGGCGAGCTGCTGATCGCGCTGACCTTCGGATGCGACCCCTTCCTCCACGGATGCTCGCCCGACCCGGTCCGGCCGTCCTTCAGCTTCTACGACATCGGAGCCGATCGAGCGGCCCGTCCTCGCTTCGTCTCCGAGTATCAACCCCAGGGTCAGCCCCACGAGTTCTACCTGTGGCAGGACCCGAGGGACCGCGGACGCGCGCTGCTCTTCGTCTCCACCCCCACCCCCGTCGGGGAGAACCTGCTCGTGCTGGACCTCTCCGAGGCGAGGAGTGGCCGGGTCCGAGAGCTCGCCACGTGGTCCGCCGAGTTCCCGGATCGTGGCCCCGACGATGCCCTGCACTCGCTTTCGGTCTCGGTCGACGGCCGGCGCGCCTATCTGGCGCATCTGACGGCCGGCTTCCTGGTGCTGGACACCTCGGAGCTGGCTCGAGGCGCCGAGGAGCCGGAGATCAGAGCGATCACACGCCTGGAGCAGCGGGCCCGATGGCCCGGAGTGGGCCCGCACAGCGCGGTGAAGATCCCGGGCCGCGACCTGATCCTCACGACCGACGAGGTCTACGGGCGGTCGACTGGCGGAGGATGCCCGTGGGGGTGGGGTCGCCTCATCAGCATCGCCGAGGAGACCGCCCCCACGGTGGCCTCGGAGTTCGGGGTCCCGCCGTACAACGATCCCTCGTACTGCGAAGAGGTCCCGTCGGAGCGCGATGCCGATGCGTCCTTCTCGTCGCACAACCCGACCGTCACCGAGCACCTCGCGCTGATCACGTGGCACGGGGCAGGGCTGCAGGCGTTCTCAACGGAGGATCCGGCCGCGCCGGAGAGGGTGGCGGAGTTCCTCCCCGAGCCCTTGCCCACCGTGGCGACGGAGGACCCGGCCCTCAGCTCGGGCCCCGACAAGGTCGTGATGTGGAGCTACCCGATCGTCGTGAACGGCCTGATCCACGTCGTCGACGTGCGCAACGGGCTCTACGTGCTCGAGTACCGGGGACCGTTCGAGGAGGAGGTGGCCGCGCTCTCGTTCCTGGAGGGCAACTCCAACCTGGGAGACGCCTCGCCCTAGTGTCCCGGATCCGCGCATAGACTTCGGGGCATGGATCGCCTGCGGTTCGGCACCTACCTGGCGCCGGCCCTGCTCCCCGTCTACGAGGCGATCACGGAGCACGTGGGCGAGCGACTGGGCATCGACACCGAGCTCGTGGTGGAGACGTCCTACGACTCCTGCGAGAACGACGAGAACGAGGTCTGCTTCGTCTGCAGCCTGCCCTACGTGATGTTCGAGCGGCGGGGGGTCGACGTCGCGCTCCCGGTCGCCGCGCCCGTGGTGACCGACCCCCGCTACGAGGGGCGGCCGATCTACTACTCGGACGTGATCGTTTCCGCGGACGCGCCCTTCCGATCGTTCGACGACCTGCGCGGGCGATCGTGGGCGTACAACGAGCCGCTCTCGCACTCCGGGTACGGCATCACCCGCTTCCACCTGCTGACCATGGGCGAAACGAACGGCTTCTTCGGTGAGGTCGTGGAGGCCGGGTTCCACGAGGAGGCGATCCGCATGGTGGCCCGGGGCGAGGTGGACGGGTCGGCGATCGACTCGCACCTGCTCGCGGTCGAGCTGCGCAACGATCCCGCGCTGGCGGAGGGGCTGAGGATCGTGGCGTCGCTGGGGCCCTCGACGATCCAGCCCGTGGCCGTGTCGAGGCGGGTGCCGCCGGATCTCCGGGACGCGATCCGGGAGACGCTGATCACGATGCACTGGGATCTCGGGATGCGGCGCAGGCTGGGGAAGAGCCTGATCGAGCGGCTCGTGCCGGTGGACGCCGCCTCCTACGACGACATCCGCATGATGGTGGACGTCTGCGAGCGGGCCGGGTTCCTCCAGCTTCGCTGACCTGCGTCTGGTTCGGGGGGGCGGTAGGGTTCCTTCGGGAGGCGCGATGGGTTGGGAGGATCTGGGAGGGCAGCTCACCTCGGTCGCCGCGGTGGCCGCGTGGGGCGACGGCGAGGTGCAGGTCTTCGCCGTCCACGACGACGGCGAGGTCTGGAACCGGTACTGGGACGGCCGCCGCTGGCACGACTGGGAGTCGCTGGGAGGGAGCTTCACAGGTCACCCGGCCGCCGCGGCACGCGATGCGTCGCAGATCGACGTCTTCGCTGTGGGGGCCGACGGCGTGCTCCGTCATCGCTGGTGGGACGGCGTGCGCTGGGTCGACTGGGAGGAGGTCGAGGGGGCGCCTCACGACGGCTCGGCCGTCTCGTGCGCGTGGGTCGGCCATCGCCTCTACCTCCTGGTGACCGGTCCGGACGGGCGTCTCTGGCAGACGACCCTCTGACCGCATGGGAGCGATCGACCGGCTCCGCGACAGCGGCGCCTGGCACGACGTGATCGAGGGGGAGGCCGGGCGCCGCGTCCGGGCGCTCACGCGCCGCACCCCCCTGGTTCGGGCCCCCGGGATGCTCGTGAAGGCGGAGGGCCTGCAGCGCACAGGGTCCTACAAGGCCCGGGGAGCCGTCGCCAAGCTCGCCACGATCCCCGCGGGCGGGGAGGTCGTGGCTGCCTCGGCCGGCAACCACGGCCTGGGCGTCGCCTATGCGGCGACGGCGCTGGGCCACCGGGCCACGGTCGTGGTCTCGGAGGCCGCTCCCGAGGTGAAGCGACGTGGGATCGAGGCGCTCGGAGCGCGGCTCCTGGTCCACGGCTCCGGCTACGACGAGGCGGAGGCGCACGCGCGGTCGCTGGCCGGAAGCGAGGGCGCACTCTTCGTCGGGTACGCGGACGACCACGTGATCGTCGGCAACGGGGGGACGATCGCGCAGGAGCTCGCGGAGCAGGTCGAGGGGCTGGGCGAGGGCGACGCGGTCGTGATCCCCGTGGGCGGGGGAGGGCTGGCCTCGGGGATCGGGGCGATGCTGCGCGGTAGCGGGGTCAGGCTCGTCGGCGTCGAGCCCGAGACGAACCGCGCCATGACCATCTCGTTCCACGAGGGGGCTGCCAGGACCTCCTACCCGGAGGGGGCTCCGACGCTGGCCGAGGGGCTGGAGGGAGCCGTGGCCGAGAACACCTACGAGCTGTGCCGCGAGTCGCTGGACGAGATCGTGCTGGTGAGCGAGGAGGAGATCCGCCGGGCGATC
>DASUTW010000121.1:0-2675 GCA_036374395.1 Actinomycetota bacterium | reverse complement strand
GGACCATCTGGCCGACAAGGAGCTGCTCCTCCTGCTCGACAACTTCGAGCAGGTGGCCCAGGCGGGTCCCGTGCTCGAAGATCTCCTGGGATCGGCCTCGGGGCTCACCGCGCTGGCGACGTCCCGGAGGCCCCTCTCGGTCAGAGGAGAACAGGAGTACCTCGTGCCGCCCCTCGACCCGCCCGACACCGAGCGCCTCCCCGACCTGCCGATGCTCCGCGAGATCGACGGTGTCCGCCTGTTCCTGGAGCGGGCGGCCTCCGTGGCGCCTCGGTTCGAGATGACCGAGGAGAACGCCCCCGCGATCGCCGCGATCGTGGCGCGGCTGGACGGGCTTCCCCTGGCCGTCGAGCTGGCGGCCACCCAGACCAAGCTTCTCTCGCCTGAGGAGATCGCTGCCCGGCTGGACGAGCGCCTCACCACGGTGGGGACCGGCGCCCGGGCCGCCCCTCAGCGGCAGCGGACCCTCCGGGATGCGATCGCGTGGAGCTATCAGCTCCTCGGGGAGCCGGAGCGTCGACTCTTCGCTCGTCTATCGGTCTTCTCCGGCGGGTGGACGGTGGAGGCGGCCGAGGCGGTGTGCGAGCCCGACTCCCTCGGGCCGGATCTGCTCGAGCTCTTGGGCTCCCTCGTCGATCATTCACTGGTCCGCCGCCTCGAGACGCCCGAGGCTGAATCGCGCTACTCGATGCTGGAGACGATCCGCGAGTTCGGCCGGGAGCAGCTCCGCGCAGGGGGCGAGGAGGAGGCGATCGCTCGCCGTCACGGAGAGCACTTCCTGGGGCTGGCCGTCGAGGCCGAGCCCCACTTCGAGAGCGATCCCGCCTGGCTCGCCCGGTGCGAGGCGGAGCACGACAACATCCGAGCGGCCCTTCGGTGGGCGATCGCTGCGGGCGAGCCGGACCTCTCCCAGGTCGCGGCGGGCGCGCTGTGGCGCTTCTGGAGGACCCGCGGATACCTCATGGAGGCCCGCCTCTGGTTCGACGAGGTTCTCGGTCTCCCTCAGGGCGACCGTCCGACCGCGGCCCGGGCGAAGGCGCTCACCGGGGCGGGGGGCATCGCTTGGTGGCGTGGAGAGGTGCCGGAGAGCCGTGCCGCCTACGAGGAGGCCCTGGCCATCGAGCGCGAGCTCGGCGATCGGCGACGCATCGCGGAGGCCCTCTACGACCTCGCGCACCCCCTGTGGATCCAGGAGGGTCTGGAGGCCGCCGTGGCTGTGGCGGAGGAGAGCCTCGAGCTCTTCCGGGAGGTCGGGGACGAGTCGGGGGTCGCCCGCGCCCTTGGTGTTCCGCGTCAAGTTTCCTGGACACTTCCTGCCTGAAATAGGTTGGGGTCGGTGAGGTAGACGGACGTCGGCGGAACCTGGCCCAGGGTCTCGTGAGGCCGGATCTCGTTGTAGACGGCGAGGTAGCGGTCGACCTCCTCGGCCAACTCGGCGGCGTTGGGGATCTCCAGGCGGTACAGGTGGTCGTACTTGAGGGTCCGGAAGAATCGCTCGACCACCCCGTTGGTCTCGGGGGCGTGGTGACGGGTCCGCACGTGCTCGAGCTCGGGGCGGCTCATGATGAACCGCAGGAACGTGGAGGACTTGTAGGCTGGCCCGTTGTCGGTCACCACCACGACCGGGCGGAGCTCGCCGGTCTCTCGGTCCACGCAGTCCTTGAGCAGCGTTCGGCCCAGACGAGCCTCCACGGCCTCCACGGCGGCCCGGAGGGCCTCGGTGGCGTCCCGGGCGGTCTGGGTCCCCGAGACCGGCGCCCCCAGGCACAGCTTGGTGGCGTAGTCGACGACCCCGCAGATGTACCAGGTCCCCGCCGACGTCGTCTCGAACTGGGTGAAGTCCATCTGCCACACCCGGTTGCGCCTGGTGGGCGGCTCCAGGAAGCAGGCACGCCTTCGGCGGGCGTTCTCCCGGCGCTGGGCCAGGTAGCGAGCCGGGAGCAGCAACCCGCGGCGCCTGAGGGCGCGCTCGACCGAGCTCGGGGAGACGTGGTATCCATCGGCGGTGAGCATGGCGTGGACCTTGCGATGACCCCATGCTGACCAGCGGTGCGCCCGCTCGGCCGCGGGCTCCTCGATGGCGTCGACCACCGGAGAGGGCCACCTGCGCACGCCCCGACCGCCGCGGGTGGCCTGACGCCAGTAGTACCACGTGGAGTGGGGGATCCCCAGCCGGCGGCAGAACCGCCGGACGGGCATCGAGGCCTCTAACCGGATCTCTTCGAGGTCCTCGAAAGGGGGTAAAGAGCCCCCCCTTTCCGCCACACCCGCAGCGCCACGTAGGCCTCGCCGAGGGCCTGGGTCAGCTCCTCGACCTGGCCCTGGAGGTCCTGCTCCCGCCGCGACGCCGGCGCCGCCGCGTTGTCGCCGCGAGCCAGCGACTCCCGCGCGCCCTCCAGGAACTGCTTCTGCCACTTGGCGATCGTGGTCTGGCTCATCTCCAGGCGCCGAGCCGCCTCCACCTGGGTCATCTCACCGCGCAGCACCGAGAGCACGACCTGGAGCTTCTCCTCGGCGCTCTTGTACGGCTTCCTTCCCATCCTCAGACCCCCTGGGGAAGGCTCGATGACGATCACACTCTAAGGTGTCCAAGAAATCTTGACGCAAGACACAGCACCTACACCTACGACGATGCAGGGCGCCCGGAGACCCGGACCACGGGCAGCCTTCTGTGG
>DASUTW010000120.1:0-17761 GCA_036374395.1 Actinomycetota bacterium | reverse complement strand
CGACACGAGCTGTCCGAACGAACCGCCGCACGCCTCGCGGATGTCCCCGCCCGGAGCGCCCGACGCAAGGCTCGGAACACCCAGGGCCACGACCGCCACGGTCATGAACGCGATAAGTCGCGTGCGCATGAGGCTTACCTCCTCTTCTGGTTGCGCTCGAACTACCCAAGAGACCCATCCCGAAGACGGATCGTCGCCCGGGAACCTCAGGAGAGGCGGGATGCCACCGTCAGCTCGACGTTCCCCTTGAGCGCCTGCGAGACGGGGCAGTTCTCCTTCGCCGCCTCCGCCGCCTTCCCGAACTCCGCTTCCTCCATCCCGGGCACCACACCGGTGACGTCGAGCGCCGACCTCGTGATGCCGGTCCCCGGCACGAAGCTCACCGTGGCCGTAACGAGCAGTCGGTCGGGGGCGTGACCCTGATCGGCCAGGATCTTCGAGAGCGCCATCGAGAAGCACGAGGCGTGCGCCGCGGCGATCAGCTCCTCGGGGCTCGTGAGGTCGTCGCTCTCGCCGGTGCGAGCAGGCCACGAGACACCCAGCCCCTCGATGACCCCGCTGCCGACCCGCTCGATCGTTCCCCGTCCCGTGGCCAGATCCCCCCGCCACGTCACGTCCGCGCGCTTCTCCGTCGCCATCATGCCTCCTCGCTCGAGACGAGCTGATCCGCTTCGGGCTGCATCCTGGATAGTCGCAGACTATACCCAACGCCGCGGATGGTATGGATCAGACGAGGTCCCGCGATGTCGACCTTGCGGCGACGCGCCCCCATTTAGGTCTCCACGATCCCTCGGGCCGTCGAATTCGGGCCGCCGGACGTGCTCCAGGATCCTCCCCTTGGAGAGCACCCGCCGCGGGTTCCACATCAGGATGGGGAGGAACGGTCAGACCGTCCCTCCCCGTCACGCGCGCGGCCGGAGCCCGCTCAGAGCACGTGGATGAAGCCGCACATGCCCTGACACTTCCCGTCGACCATCGCCGAGTGTCGAGCGCAGCGGTACCGGTACGTGCCCTTCCTGCGGAACTTCCTCTTCACCTTGCTCCCCGGCTGGAGCACCTTGCTGAGCTTGAACCCCAGCCGCTTCTTCCAGCGCCTGGGCTGGATCGAGGTGACGTCGTGGACCCTCCGCTTGCTCACTATCTTCGGTCGGGGGTTCTTCCAGATGACCACGTCGCCCTTGCCGATGTAGGTGTGGACCTCCACCCCACTTGTTCGCGCCGACCTTGGCCTTGACCTCGATCGAGTGCCTTCAGTCTTGGTCGCCCCCGGCTACGACAAGGGGGGTCACGCGAACCCGATCTGGAGATGGGTGCTGTCGCAGAAGGGCTTATTGCCCGAGGCCCCGCACCGGCAGAGGGCGACACGGTTGCGCACCTCCCACGTGCGGCCGTCCACGGCCGCGATCGGAACCCGGCCCCGCACCCAGTAGGGCCCGCCCTCCTGCACGACGATCGACGGCTCGTACTCAGGCTCCACCTCGCCCCCGTCCTGGGTCTCGAGGACGAGCCGACCCGAGGGACACCTCGCCACGATCCCCTCGATCCGCCGGCGGACCTCCGGTTCGCCGGAGCGATGGAAGGTGAGCCGCCACACGTCGGTCACGCGGTCGTGGCAGAACGCCGCGGTGGTGCACAACGAGACGTCGTCGGTGAGCGTCACCCCCTCCCCGGGCACGGCCTTCCGCCGAGCGCTCGTCGGGCCCCGGTCGGCAGTCTCCTCGCCGTCCCACTCGATCGTCTCGTGGGTATCGTCGCAGAAGGGCTTCGTCCCGGAGCGGCCGCAGCGACAGAGGGTGGCGGTGGCGCGGATCGGGTAGGGCTCGTCCAGCTCCCAGTCGATCGAGCTGCCATCAGCGGACCGCAGGATGCGTCCCGGGTAGATGGGGAGGCGTCCGAGGACCCGGTAGTTCCCGTTCTCGGTGACCTCGATGCGCGGCTCGCTCACGGCGGGGAGTGTAGCCGCCACACGCCCGAGGGGGAAGGCGGGGAGTCAGGTCACCGTGATCGTGCCGGTCATCCCCGCCGAGGCGTGGAAGCGGCAGAAGAACTCCGTCGAGCCGGATCCCCGCAGTTCCTCGACGGATACCTCGGCGGACGCACCCGGCTCGAGGTCCACCGACACGCCGGCGTCCCGGACCCGGAAGGAGTGCTCCAGCGCGCCGGCGTTGGTCAGCCGAAGGTCGTGGCGGCCTCGCAGGACGACGCACGTGGGAGCGAAGAACGTGTCGCCCATCTCGAGCAGAGGCGCCGGGTCGTCCCGGCCGGCCTCCAGGCACGGGAGCTCGGGTCGGTCGTGCCCGGCCACGAGGTGGGACTCGCGCTGGATCTGCTCGGTGGGAGGCGCGCCCGTCGGCCCGGCCTCCGGAGGCTCGGTCCCCCCACAGCCGGCCGCGAGAAGGACGACGCAGATCAGCGTGCGGCCCACGGCTCGAGGGTACGGCCCAGGAGCCACCGGGGCCATGTCTCGGATGTCCCCCCGACGTCCCTCAGCCCGCCCGGAGCCGTCGGGCCCGCACGAGACGCACCACGTAGACCGCGCCCAGCGCGAGGTAGAAGGGGGCCAGCGCGATGAACCCCCCGCGGAACGAGATCGACAGCATCGCCGGGACGAAGGCCCCCATCACCCACGCCAGCTGGAACGCCACCTCGTACCGGACGAAGACCCGGCCCTGCGATCCTCCCGGCGCGTTGGCCTGCATCAGGCTCTGGAACGCCAGCCGGCCGGCCTCGGTGGACATCCCCGCAACCCCGACGAACAGCGCGAGGGAAGGGAGCCCGGAGGCCTGCGACGCGAGGAACGCCCCCAAGCCCGCCGCCAGGAGCGCCCCCACCACGACCACCTCCTCCCGGACCGTCGTCGGAAGACGCGGCACCAGGAAGTCGGCGATCGCCGCGCCGGTCGTGCCGGTGACCAGGAGGACGCCGAACCAGTAGGTCGGCGCCCCCGCGTCCCGGAGCGCGAAGGCCAGGAGCGCCATGAGGAATCCCTGCGCTCCGCGGAGGCCGCCCGCTCCGAGGGCGGCCTCCGCGAGCGCAGGGACCCTCCCGCGGCGCGGGACCTCCCCGGCCCGAGGCGGGTGCCGCTCCACGGGCGCCAGGCGCAGGTTGAGCAGCGCGGTCGCCGCATACACGAGCGCGGCCAAAACGAGCACACCCCGGGTCCTCCCCAGCTGCAGCATCACGACGCCCGGGACCGCGGCCAGCAGGGCGCCGGCGATCGCTACTCGGGCCAGGAAGGCGTTCGCCCTCATCAGGGCGGCGCCGGTAGGCGCGTATGCCACCGTCAGGCCGTTCTTGGCGATGAGATGGATCCTCGTCAGCACCAGGACGGTGAAGACGGCCGGGAACAGGAGGAGCGAGTCCAGCCACCGAGCGGCCAGCAGGACGGCCACCGCCCTCCCCACGCTGGCCCCGAACGAGATCGCCCGCCGGAAGCGGCTCCGGTCCAGCAGCGGGACGAGGAGGGGGCCCGCCACGGCCAGCGGGGCCATGGTCAGCCCCAGGTAGAGCGCGACCTGGGTGCGGGCCTCCCCGACGGGCAGGGCGAAGAAGATCGAGTCCGCCAGCGCGATCGCCAGCAGGGTGTCGCCGGCCACGCTCCCCATATGGACGAGCGCGTAGTCCTCGAGCGGATCGTCCGAGGACCACATCCGCCGGATGGGACGGCTGGCCCACGTGAAGAAGGCCCGGCCGCGATCGAGGAGGCCCTGAGTCCCGTCGCGCTCCGTCACGGGCGGATGCTAGCGCCGGGCGGTCACCCGCGCAGGAGCGAGAGCACCACGTCCCGCCGGTTGTTCTCGCGGTTCGTGTCCACGAGCACGATCGACTGCCAGGTGCCCAGCACGACCTCGCCCCCCTCCACGGGCAGGGTCAGCGACGGCGAGATGAACAGCGGGAGGAGGTGATCGCGGCCGTGCCCCGTCGAGCCGTGACGGTGCGAGTACCGGTCCTCGGGAGGGAGGAAGCCGTCGATCGCGTCCTGGAGGTCGCCCTCGGAGCCCGAGCCCGTCTCCATCATGGCCAGGCCGCACGTGGCGTGCGGGAGGAAGAGGTTGAGCAGCCCGTCTCCGCCCCGATCCCGGGCGAAGTCGCGGACACGCCCCGTGAGGTCGGTGACGAGCCGCCCGGTCGTGTCCACGGAGAAGCGCGAGGACTCCACGCTCACCCCAGCCTGGCCCCGTTCGGAACCGAGCGGTCGGGCCGCACGAGCACGACCGTCCCGTCGTCGTCGTAGAAGCCGAGCACGAGCACCTCCGAGCTGAAGGGGCCGATCCGCCGCGTCGGGAGGTTCACCACGGCCGCGACCTGCCTGCCGACGAGCCCCTCGGGCTCGTAGTGGTCGGTGATCCTGGCGCTCGATCGACGCTCCCCGATCTCGGGGCCCAGGTCGATCCACAGCTTGTACGCGGGGTTGCGGGCCTCGGGGAAGGCCTCGCACCGAACGACGGTCCCCGCCCGGATGTCGATCCGCTGGAGCTCCTCGACGGTGACCTCTGGCATCAGTACAGCGCGCTGGCGAGCCTGGGCCGGTACTCGCGGACGAGCGGGTGGTCGTCGCCGAGGGATTCGAAGATCGTGACCATGAGGTCCCGAGCCCGGTCGCGCATCTCGCCCGCGACCAGCCCCAGCAGGCGATCCAGGGCCTCCGAGGTCTGGCCCCGCTCCGCGTCGGCCGCCGCCACGGCGAGCGCGGCCTCCGGATCGGTCTCGGCTCGGGCCCGGAGGTCGTCGAGGTCACCGTCCCCGGGGATCCGCTCGACGAGGGCGGCTCGAGCGGCGATGGCCCGCGCCTCCACGCTCCCGGGCAGACGCGATGCGACGCGACCCGCCTCCGCGGCCTCCCCACGAGCCAGGAGCACTCGGGCCAGACCCACCGTGGCCTCCTCGTGATCGGGATCGATCTCCAGGGCTCGACGGTATGCGCCCTCGGCCCGCTCCGGATCCCCCGTCTCCTCGAGCCCGGCGGCCTCGGCGACGATCGGCTCCGCCTCGGAGGGAAGCACCTCGCGCAGCCAGAGACGCACCGCGTCCTCGGGCTGAGCCCCGACGAACTCGCTGACGACCTCGCCGTCCCTGAAGGCCTTCACGGCGGGGATCCCTTGGATCCCGTACCGCGCCGCCAGCTCCTGGTTGGCGTCTACGTCGAGCTTGGCCAGCACGAAGCGCCCTTCGTGCTCGTGAGCCAGCCCCTCCAGGATCGGGCCCAGGACCAGGCACGGGCGGCACCACCCCGCCCAGAAGTCCACGATGACCGGGACCTCGCGCGAGGCCTTCAGCACCCGCTCCTCGAAATCCCGCTCCGAGACGTCGATCACCATGAGATCAAGCGTAGCCGCTGGCTCCCGATACCATCTAGCGAGATGCCTGCACAGAGGCTGGTACGGTAAGGCGATCGTGTCGACGCTGAGACAGGATCCGACGACCGCGGAGTGGGTGATCATCGCCCCTCACCGCGCGGCGAGGCCCCGGGGCGCGGCGAGCGTGGAGCGCCCGGCGGGGCTCCTCTTCGACGCGGACTGCCCGTTCTGCCCGGGCAACGAGGAGCGCACGCCCCCCGAGATCGCCCGAACCGAGCGTGACGGATCGTGGGACCAGCGCGTCTTCGCCAACCTCTACCCGGCGCTCCAGGGGAACGGGAGCACGGAGCGCCGGGGGAACGCCCTGTTCCGAGAGATGCCGGGGGTGGGCCAGCACGAGGTCATCGTGGAGTCGCCAAGGCATGACGAGCGCCTCGACGACATGGAGACCGAGCGCCTGGCCCGAGCGCTGGGGGTCTGGCGGGACCGCTACACCGCGCTGCGAGAGAGGCCCTGGGTGAAGTCCGTGATCGTGTTCCGCAACTTCGGGGCCCGCGCCGGCACCTCGCTCCCACACCCCCACTCGCAGATCCTGGGGACCCCCGTGTTCGCCCCCGATGCCCTGCGGCGCTACTCGGTGGCCACCCGGTACTTCGACGACACGGGGCACTGCGTGTACGACGACCTCCGCGAGGCTGAGCTTGGGGCCCGCGACCGGGTCGTGTTCGAGAACGAGACCTTCGTGGCGCTGGCGCCGTTCGCCTCTCGGAACCCCTACGAGACCTGGATCCTCCCCAGGCGCCACCGCCCCTCGTTCGGGGACCTGCCGGACGACGAGCTCGAGGGCCTGGCCCAGGCGCTCAGCAGGGTGCTGCGGGCCCTGCGGGAGGGCGCGGGCGACCCCGACTACAACCTCATCGTGCAGTCGGCCCCCGCCCACGAGGAGGGGAAGCCGTTCTTCCTCTGGCACCTCCAGCTCTTCCCCCGCACCACCACCCCAGCGGGGTTCGAGCTCGGATCGGGGATGAGCATCAACCCGATGGCTCCGGAGCAGGCGGCGGCCACCCTCCGCGAGGCGATCGCCGTCCGCCCCTGACGGCTCAGGCGTCCCCCAGGACCCTGTGCACCTTCTCCAGGAGCTCCCCGATGGGGAACGGCCTGCGCAGCTCGGCGTCGACCGGCAGCAGGTGGAGCTTCCCCGTCTCCCCCTTGCCCGCCATGAAGATGATGACCTTGAGGTCGGCCAGCTCCTCGTCCTCGCGGATCGCGCGCAGCGTCTCCCAGCCGTCGCTGCCCGGGAGCTCGGCGTCCAGGAGGAGGAGGTCGAAGCGGCGGGCCCGGAGCTTCTCGATGCCGGTCTTGCCGTCGGATGCCTCGTCGACCTCGTAGCCCTCGAGCTGCAGGCGCAGCACCGGCTGGCGCATGTGCTCGGGCCGATGATCGATCAGCAGGATGCGCTTCTTCGCCATCACTCGTCCTCGTCCACACGACGCACGACGACGCCCCGGTCGGTCAGGCGGGCCACGGCATCCGAGATCGACGCCTCGTCCCCGTCGAGCTCGACGATCATCCAGGCGCCTCCCTCCTCCACGCTGGCCCGGCGGATGTTGGGGGTGACCCCGGCCTCCTTCCCCACCAGGAAGAGCACCGGCTCGCCGGCCAGGTGGCCAGGGAACGTCAGGTGGAAGCGCCGCCTCACTCCCGGATTGTCTCCCATGCTGGGGGAGCGCACACGTCCCGGAGCGGGAGGGGCCCCGCGCGCTCCGCGCGCGGGGCCCCTCCCTCCGTGCGTTCGCCTCAGAAGTCCATGCCGCCCGCGTCCGGCATGGCCGGCATCGGAGGCTGCTTCTCGGGCTTCTCCGCCACGAGGGCCTCGGTGGTGAGGAACAGCGCCGCGATCGACGCCGCGTTCTGGAGGGCCGAGCGCGTGACCTTGGCGGGATCGATGACCCCGGCCTTCATCATGTCCTCGTACTCTCCGGTCGCCGCGTTCAGACCCTCCCCGGCATCGAGCGCCCGCACCTTCTCGACGACCACGCCGCCCTCGAGGCCGGCGTTCTCCGCGATCTGCTTCAGCGGCTCCTCGAGCGCCTTCCTGACGAGCCTGGCGCCCGTCGCCTCATCGCCCTCGAGGTCCACCTTGTCCAGGGCGTCCTGCGCAGCCAGCAGGGCGACCCCGCCGCCGGGGACGACGCCCTCCTCTACCGCCGCCTTCGTGGCCGAGACCGCGTCCTCGATGCGGTGCTTCTTCTCCTTCAGCTCGACCTCCGTGGCCGCCCCGACCTTGATCACGGCGACGCCCCCGGAGAGCTTGGCCAGCCGCTCCTGGAGCTTCTCGCGGTCGTAGTCGGAGTCGGTCGCGTCGATCTCGTTCTTGATCTGGTTGATCCGGCCCTTGATCTCGTCCTCGGAGCCGGCTCCCTCGACGATCGTCGTCTCGTCCTTCGTGATGACGATCTTCCGGGCCTGGCCCAGGATGTCGAGCTGGGCGTTCTCGAGCTTCAGCCCGACCTCCTCGGAGACGACCTGCCCGCCGGTGAGGATCGCGATGTCCTGCAGCATCGCCTTCCGGCGGTCGCCGAACCCGGGCGCCTTCACCGCTGCGGACTTGAACGTGCCCCTGATCTTGTTCACCACGAGGGTGGCCAGGGCCTCACCCTCCACGTCCTCGGCGATGATCACCAGGGGCTTCCCGGACTGCATGACTTTCTCCAGGATCGGGAGCAGGTCCTTCACGGCGGAGATCTTCTGGTTCGCCAGCAGGACGTACGGCTCCTCGAGGACGACCTCCATCCGCTCCGGGTCGGTGACGAAGTAGGCGGAGATGTAGCCCTTGTCGAACCGCATCCCCTCGACGAGGTCGAGCTCCATCCCGAAGGTCTGGGACTCCTCGACCGTCACCACGCCGTCCTTCCCCACCTTGTCCATGGCCTCGGCGATGATCTCGCCGATCTCCGGGTCTCCGGCAGAGATCGCGGCGACGTGCGCGATCTCCTCCTTGGCCTCGATCTCGCGTGCCTGGTTCTTGATCGCCTCGACGGCGCGCTCCACCGCCGTCTCGATCCCGCGCTTGAGGCCCATCGGGTTGGCTCCGGCGGCCACGTTGCGCAGGCCCTCCTTGACCATGGCGTGGGCGAGCACGGTGGCGGTCGTCGTGCCGTCCCCGGCCACGTCGTTGGTCTTCTTGGCGACCTCCTTCACGAGCTCGGCGCCGACGCTCTCCTCGGGGTCGTCGAGCTCGATCTCCTTGGCGATGGAGACGCCGTCGTTCGTGATCGTGGGGGCCCCCCACTTCTTCTCCAGGACCACGTTGCGGCCCTTGGGCCCCAGGGTGATGCGTACGGCGTTCGCGAGCTGGTCCATGCCGCGCTCCAGGGCGCGGCGTGCGTGCTCGTCGAACGAGATGATCTTCGCGGCCATGCGTAGCCTCCTGAGTCGGTCCGTTCCGAACGCTGGCACTCTCCGGGGGCGAGTGCTAAGCCGTATTCTACACGCGCCGCACCCGGGGAGCACAAGCGCGGAGATGCTTGCAACCCGCCCCCCGAGGGGCCACGATTCCACGCAGGGGCCGCACGGAGCGGCCCTGAAGACTGTTCGGAAGGAGGCGCCGGTGGCGACCTACGAGGGGTACTGCGTCAAGGACAAGAAGAAGGTCGAGTTCGAGGGGGAGGTCGTGACCCTCAAGAACGGACGTCGGGCCGCCAAGGGCAAGTGCCCCCTCTGCGGCACGACGGTGATGCGCATCCTGGGCAAGAACGACTGACGCCCGAACCCCCTAGCTCCTGCTCGGCTTGAGCAGGTCCTCCGGCGACCACATCGCGCTCTCGGGCGCGATGTGCCGGTGTCTCAGCGCAAGGTCCGCGACCGTCATCCGCTCGAACACCACGCGAACCGCCGCTTGCACCTCTCCCCACAGCCCCTGGATCCCGCAGCGAGAGTCCTGGAAGCACGTGTGATCGGACGGGTCGAGGCAGTACATCGGGAAGAAGGGCCCCTCGATCGCGTCCACGATGTCGGCCACTCGGATCTGCGAAGGGTCCTTGGCCAGCTGCGCGCCGCCCCCGGCGCCTCTCAGGGACTCGATCAGGCCGGCCTTGGCCAGCGCCGAGAGCTGCTGCTCGAGGAAACGGAGGGGGATGCCCTGCGCGCCGGCGATCTCCCGGGCCGGGACGGGGCCCTGGCCGGCCCGCAGCGCGAGCTCCACCACGGCCCGGATCGCGTACTCGGTCTTCTGGGAGATCTTGAGCATCCGTCATGAATCATATCGCAGGGGTCGGATTCGATGGAGGCGACGGGCCCTCGCTGCCCGATATCATCGAGCGGTGACCGCTGAGCGATGGTTCGCTCGCCACACCTTCCACCACTCGCGGTTCGACGACGTCGAGGGCCTGGTGGAGGCGAAGGAGCGGCAGGAGGTCTCGATCTCGGCCTGCATCCCCACCCTGAACGAGGCCGAGACGATCGGACCGATCGTGTCCGGGATCCACCGCGAGCTCATCGATCGCCTCCCGCTCCTGGACGAGCTGGTCGTGATGGATTCCGCATCCGAGGACGGAACGGCCAGGGTCGCGGAAGGGGCAGGCGCCGCCGTGGTGCAGGATGCGGAGGTCCTCACCGGGCTCGAGCCGGCGAGCGGCAAGGGCGAGGCCCTCTGGAAGAGCCTCTTCGTCCTCAAGGGAGACCTCATCGTCTGGCTGGACGCCGACATCGAGAACTTCCATCCGCGCTTCGTGTACGGGCCGCTGGGCCCGCTCCTGACCGACCCCGAGATCGCCTACACGAAGGCCTTCTACGACCGACCGATCAAGGTGGGCGACCAGCTCCAGTGGGCCGAGGGGGGTCGGGTCACCGAGCTCGCAGCCCGCCCCCTCCTCAACATGTTCTGGCCCGAGCTCGCCGCGGTGGTCCAGCCCCTGTCCGGTGAGTACGCGGGCCGGCGCAGCATCCTGGAGCAGCTGCCCTTCTTCACCGGCTACGGTGTCGAGATCGGCTTGCTGATCGACATCGCGGCTCGCTACGGGGTGGACTCGATCGCCCAGGTGGACCTCGACGTCCGCGTCCATCGCAACCAGGACATCGCCGCGCTCTCCAGGATGGCCTTCGCCGTGCTCCAGGCCGCGATGCGGCGGCTCGAGGCCGCGGGCAGGATCACCCTGGCCGAGGAGCCCGGCACCTCCTACCTCCAGCCGACGGGGACCACGGAGCGAAAGCTGGAGCGGAGAGAGCTGCGGCTCGCCGAGCGTCCGCCGGCCGTCACGATCCCCGGCTACGCCTCGAGATGAGGAGGGCGGGAGACGTCCTCCGGGGGGGGCGCCGCCCCCGGGTGATCTATACCGACCTCGACGGGACCCTGCTCGGCCCGGGAGGCTCCCTCTTCGCCGGCCCCGAGGGCGGCGTCTCGAACGCGGCCGCGAACGCCCTCGTCGCCCTCTATGAGGCCGGCATCGACGTCGTCCCCGTCTCCGGCCGTACCGCCGAGCAGGTGTGGGAAGTCGCCCGAGCGATCGGCGCGAGCGACTTCGTGGCCGAGATGGGGGGGATCCTCTCGCTGGATCGGGACGCCGAGCGGATCCGGCAGGACGGCGCGTATCGTGGCGCCGCGACGCCGCATGAGGCGATGGTCGAGGCGGGCGCACCCGGGATGCTCCTCGAGGCCTTCCCCCGGCGGCTCGAGCCCCACGCGCCCTGGGCCTTCCTGCCGCGCGTGACCTCCATGCTCTTCCGGGGATACCTGGAAACCCGCGAAGCGGAGGCGGCGCTCGAGGAGGCCGGGTACGGATGGCTCACCCTCCTCGACAACGGGGTCATCCCCCGGTCATTCCCCAGGCTGGACGTGGAGGAGGTCCACGCCTACCACCTCCTTCCCCGGGGCGTGACGAAGGCCACGGGCGTGGGGGCCCACGTCGACCGGCGAGGCCTCGACCCGGAGGAGTGCCTGGCCGTGGGCGACTCCCTCAGCGACGCGGCGCTCACGGAGACGGTCGGGAACGTGGTCATCGTGGCCAACGGCTGGGAGGCCGTCGAGGCTTCGGGCCGGGCCCCCGGCGGCCTGCTGGCCACGGAGGCTTCCTACGGGGAGGGGTTCGCCGAGGTCGTGGCGGAGGTCCTCTCCTAGAGACGCTCCTCCGCGCCCTTCGAGGCCTGCTCCTCGTCACTCGGGGCCTCCTCCTGTCGCCCGGAGCCCGCGGTCCTCCGGCGCCCCGAGCGCCATCGGTCGACCCACGAGGAGAGCCGCGAGGTTGGGCGCGGAGGCGGCGAGGGGGGCGGCGCGTCCGGCTCCGGGGGCGGCGCCGACGACTCCACCTCGGCGCTCGTCGGGGGGGGCCTCGGTGGCCAGGTCATCTGCGTGTCCCATGCGTGGAGGGCCAGGATCTTGATCGACGCGAAGACCGGCACCGCGAGCAGCATCCCCCAGAGCCCCAGGAGAGTGCCCCCGGCGAGCAGGGCCAGCATCACCGTCACCGGGTGCATCTTCACCGTGCGGGCCACGACGTTCGGGCTGACGATGTGGTTGTCGAGCTGCTGGACGGCGACCAGCGCGATCGCCGATCCGATCGCCAGCGGCCAGCCCGCCTCGAGCTGCAGGAGACCCTCACCCGGGGCGTCGGTGGCGAAGGCCACGAAGACGGCGATCGCGCCTCCGATGAAGGGCCCGATCAGCGGGATGATGTTGAAGAGGCCGGTGATCATCCCCACGAGCGCCCAGTACGGCAGTCCGACGATGTAGAGGGCGAGCGTCGAGAGCACGCCGACGAAGAGCGCCACGAGAAGCTGGCCTCGGAAGAACCCCCCGATCGCGCGACCCACCCTCTGGCCGATCGTGAGCACCTCCGGACGGCGGCGCTCCGGCACCAACGCCACGATCCCACGCTGGATCTTGGGGATGTCGATCAAGAGGTACACGCCGAGGATCAGCCCGATCACGAGGATGATCGCCCCGTTGAGCAGACCGATAGTGATGTTGAAGAGACGCTCCGTCACCGCCCGGACCTGCCCGCTGTCCAGCAGGCCGCCGGGATCCCCCTCCGCCCCGAAGCGCTGGAGGACGTCGCTGATCGCCTCCTGAGCCCGGCCCAGCAGGCTGGGCAGCGATCGAGAGAAGTCCTGAGCCTGCTCCACGAGCACCGGGATCAGATATCGAAGACCGACCCCCAACGCCCCGAGCAGCACGAGGTAGGTGAGGAGAGCCCCGATCACCCGCGGGATGCCGCGCCCCTCCAGCCAGGAGACGATCGGGTTGAGAAGGTAGACCACGATCAGGGCGAGGACGAGAGGCGGGAAGATCACCCGCACGGGATGGATCACGTATCGGAACGCCCAGTAGAGGATCAGGAGGACGCCGATCGCCGACCAGGCGATGATCCCCCAGCGTGCTGCGCGGGAGACTCCGGGCGTCCACAACGGGCCCTTCCGCTCCTCGGCCATCCGGGCGTCATCATACCGTCGGCTCCCCCCCGAACGGCCCGAGCGCCGCGCCGCGCGCTCAAGGGGCACCCCCTCGGGCGCCGATGGATGGGAAAGGAGGTGACGCGGTGCGCGTGCTCATCATCGACGACGAGCCGGACGTTATCCTCCTGTGCCGCGTGAACCTCGAGTTCGAGGGCCACGAGGTGCTCGAGGCCGGGAGCGGCGAGGAGGGCCTCGAGATCGCGGAGAAGGAGCTCCCCGACCTCATCGTCCTCGACCTCATGCTGCCCCGGCAGGACGGGTTCTCCGTGCTGCGACGCCTGCACTCGCACGAGCCGACGAAGCACATCCCCGTCGTCCTCCTCACGGCCAAGTCCCGCGAGGACGACCAGATGCGAGGGTGGCAGACGGGCGCCGACGAGTACGTGACGAAGCCGTTCAGCCCCGTCGCCCTCACCGAGGCCGTGGCCAGGGTGGCCGGGATGACCGCCGAGGAACGAGAGGCTCGACGCCGCGAGCGCCTCGAGCAGCTGAGCCTGCTCCACCGTCTCTGACCGCCCGTTAGACTGGGCCGCGATGTTGATCTCCGTCCCCGTTCAGGAAACACGCTCCCTCGACGACTACGTCCCCTCGGCCGGAGAAGACGCCGTGCGGCGCCTCCGGGAGGCCGCCGAGCCGCTCCGCGGGGCCCGACTGGTCCACATCAGCAGCACCGCCTTCGGCGGTGGGGTGGCCGAGCTCCTGCCCACCCAGATCGCGATCATGAGGGACCTCGGCATGGAGGTGGACTGGCAGCTCATCGAGGGCTCCGACGACTTCTTCGCGGTCACCAAGCTCGTCCACAACGCGCTGCAGGGGGCCGACATGCCCTGGAACGGGACCATGGCGTCGACGTACCTCGAGCGCGTGGACGCCAACGCCCAACGGTGGGTCGACGACGCGGACTTCGTGATCGTCCACGACCCTCAGCCGCTCGCGATCGCCTCCTTCGTCGAGGAGCGGGAGAGGAAGGGCGGGCGGTGGGTGTGGCGCTGTCACATCGACCTGTCCAAGCCGATGGAGGAGGTGTGGGC
Organism: Actinomycetota bacterium; assembly: GCA_036374395.1. GTDB lineage: Bacteria > Actinomycetota > UBA4738 > UBA4738 > CALAEC01 > DASUTW01. Next base: position 3,984 of record DASUTW010000120.1, on the reverse strand, counting down.
CTTCTACTCCCGGTTCCTGGGCAGCTACGACGCGAGCATCTTCACGCTCGAGGACTACGTGCACGAAGGAGCCTACTCCAACGCGCACCTGATCCCCCCGTCGATCGACCCCCTCTCTCCCAAGAACCACGACCTCGAGGACGAGGTGGTCGAGGAGGTCCTCACGAGCTACGAGGTCGACCCCGCCCGGCCCATCGTCACGCAGGTCTCCCGCTTCGATCCGTGGAAGGACCCCCTGGGGGTGATGGACGCGTTCCGGATCGCCCGCGAGCAGGTCCCGGGCATCCAACTGGTGATGGTGGGCTCGATGGCGCACGACGATCCCGAGGGCTGGCACTACCTCGAGCTCGCCGAGGAGCACCGCGACGGGGACCCCGACATCCACCTGCTCACGAACCTGCAGGACGTGGGTGCCTTGGCCGTCAACGCCTTCCAGCGCGCCTCGACCGTGGTGATGCAGAAGTCGATCCGCGAGGGCTTCGGCCTCACCTGCACCGAGGGCATGTGGAAGGAGCGGGCGGTGATCGCCGGCCGGGTGGGCGGCCTCCGCCTCCAGATCGAGGACGGCCACAGCGGCTTCCTGGTGGACACGATCGAGGAGGCGGCCGATCGGCTCATCGAGCTGCTCAGGGACCGGGAGGCCCGCGAGGGCATGGGGAAGGCGGCGCGGGAGCGGGTGCGTCAGCGCTTCCTCTCCACGCGAGAGGTGTACGATCACATCCGCCTGCTCGCCTCGCTGGGGACCCGGTGAACCCCGGCATCCTCGTCGCCTCGAACCGCGGTCCGGTCAGCTTCGTCGAGGAGGACGGCCGGCTTCGGGCCACGCGAGGAGGGGGCGGGCTCGTCACGGCGCTCACCGGGGTGGTCCACGAGACCGAGGGGATGTGGATCGCCGCGGCTATGAGCGACGAGGACCGCAAGAGGATCGAGGGCGTCCCCCAGGGCCGGATCGAGGTGGTGCTGGAGGACGAGAAGTACCGCCTTCGGCTCCTCTCGTTCGACCCGGAGACCTACGAGCGCTTCTACAACACGGTCAGCAACCGGCTCCTGTGGTTCCTCCACCACTACCTGTGGGACGTTCCACGGTGGCCTCGGTTCGGCACTCCCTCTCGGGTCTCCTGGGACGCTTACCGGACGGTCAACCTCGCCTTCGCCGAGGCGCTGGCCGAGGAGGCCGGGGAGAGCGGCGCCACCGCGCTGATCCAGGACTACCATCTGTCGCTCGTCCCGGCCCAGCTCCGGGCCAGGGCGCCTGAGACGAAGGTCGCCTACTTCCACCACTGCCCATTCGCTGGGCCCGGCTACATGCGCCTCGTGCCGACCTGGCTCCGCGAGGAGATGCTCGACGGCCTCCTGGGCGCGGACCTCGTGGGGTTCCAGAGCGCGCGGTGGGCCGAGGACTTCCTCTTCTCGGCCCGCATGCTGCCGGATGCCGAGATCGACCTCGAGCGGCGCACCGTGACCTGGAGAGGGCGGGAGACGAAGGTCGGCGTGTACCCGATCACCGTGGACCCCGAGCCGATGCGCGAGCACGCGACCTCCCCGGCCGTCGAGGCGAAGCGGCGGCAGCTCACGGAGTGGCGAGGAGACCGGAAGCTCCTCCTTCGCGTGGACCGGGCCGAGCTCTCCAAGAACATCCTGCGCGGGTTCCTGGCGTTCGAGGACCTCCTCCAGCGGCACCCCGAGTGGCGCGAGCGCGTGGTGTTCCTGGCCCACATCACGCCGTCCCGCACGGCCCTCCCCGAGTACCAGGAGTACACGCAGCAGTGCATCGACGTGGCGTCCCGCATCAACGACGAGATGGGGACGCCCGGCTGGATCCCCATCCACATCGATCTAAGCGACGACCTCGACCAGGCCTACGCCGCCTACAGCCTCTACGACGTCCTCCTCGTGAACCCGGTCTTCGACGGCATGAACCTCGTGGCTAAGGAGGGGCCGCTGCTGAACGAGGGCCACGGGGTGCTCGTGCTCTCGCGCAATGCGGGAGCGATCGCGGAGCTGGATCGCTGGGCCCTCCCGGTGGATCCCGTGGACATCGCGGGCACGGCCGACGCCCTGCACGCGGCGCTCGGGATGCCGGATGAGGAGCGCCGGTGGCGGGCCCGGGGCCTGCGCGCGGCGGCCGAGGCCCGCACGCCCGCCGACTGGATCGGCGAGCAGCTCCGCGACCTCGGCTAGGATGGCGGTCGTGCGTCGCCTCGCTTCCCTGCTCCTCCTCGCCTCGATCCTCCTCCCCGCCTGCCGGGACCCCCACGTCTCGCTCGGGTACCGACTCGAGGACGGCGCGCATCTGCGCTACTCGCTCCGCCTCCTCGCCGACGTCGAGCGGACGCTCGATGACGAGACGAGGCTGGAGCGGGTGGAGGCGGTGTTCCGGGCCAGCCAGGAGGTCCTCGAGACCTTCCCCGACGGCGGGGGCCGGATGGGCGTGACGCTCGATCCGGTCTCGCTCACGGTGAACGGCGAGCCTCAGAGCGCCGGCTCGGCACAGGACTTCGTCGTCGTGGTGAGCCCGGGCGGCGAGATCGAGGAGATCGAGGAGACGGTCGGGGCCGGGCCCGCGCCCCTGGCCCCCGTGGGGGTCGATCGGATCCTGCTGCGCCTGCGCCCCGTGCTCCCCGAGGGGCCGGTGATCCCGGGTGACGCCTGGACGTCGGGCGCGGTCCTCACCGACGAGGACGGCAGCTTCTCACTCGAGGCCAACTCGAGGCTGGCCGCTCTGGGACAGCTGGATGGGCGGAGGGCCGCGCTCGTGCGGACCACCTACTCGTCGCCGGTCGACCGACGGGAGGTCTTCGCCAACGCGATCGCGGACCTCCGGGGCCGCGACGTCGGGACCCAGGAGGCGTGGTTCTCCCTGGAGGGGTTCTTGGTCCGAGCACGGGGCGACTCGCTGGGTCGGTATGCGGTGACGTTCCGGCCGCCGGGGGGGCAGGACGACATCGAACCGGTGCAGGGCCGGCTCCGTGTGCGCCTGCGGACGGAGATGCGCCTCCTGCCCTGGCCCTGAGCGTCGGCGTAGTCCTGACCGAGCACAACGCTGATCTGGACGTCGTCCTCCAGCTCCGCCGGCATGCGCTGGACGTTCGCCTCGCCGTTGAAGAACGTCGCGTTCAGTTCCTCGGCCTCGGGCCGCGAGCCCTGCGAGAAGTAGAGGGTCGTCACGTCGAAGTGGCGGGCGGCGTCCCCGATCTCCCGGATGCGCAGGCCGAGGCCTCGCAGCTCCTCGGCGGTGTCCGCGGCGAGCCCCGTGACGCCCGTGCCGTTCTGCACGTTGACGGTCACGCCTCGGAGATTGACCTCTTGGGGCGCCTGCCCGCCGCCGCCACCCCCGCCGCCGTCCTCCTGCGGGGACTCCTCGGGGGCGGGGCTCTCCTCGGCCCCGTCGGTGGTGACCGGGCCGGGGCCTCCCTGGGACTCGTCTCCGGCCCCCGGGAACGCCCTGGACAGGACGAAGACGCCGAGGACGACCGCGGCGATGACGAGCCCGGCTCTCAGCGTGGCGGTCGCCAAGGAGAGGTAGAAGCTCCTTTTCGCGTCGGGTTCATGCTTGCCGGCCACACGCTCCTCACCCCATGGTGCGCTCGAACCGTGAGCGACGGCGCTCCGCTCGGAGCCGCCGCAGACGCCTCACCAGCATCGGGTCGTACCGAAGCGCCTCCGGTGTGTCGATCAGCCGATTCAGCAGACGATAATACCGCGGGGCCGAGAATCCGAATCGGCGCCGGATCGCGGCCTCCTTCCGGCCCGGGAGCTGCCACCAGGACCGCTCGAAGTCCAGGATGGCCCGGGACCGCTCGTCCAGCGGCTCCATGCCCCTCCTCTCGATCGCTACATCTTGTGTCGCGTCCGAGCATAGGCACGAGATATAGGCCGTTCAAGGACATGTCACGGGAAGAGGCCGCGGGTCTCGATCGCCTCGGCCACCCTCTGCACGCCGATCATCGTCGCCGCCTGCCGCATCGTGGCCTTCTTCTCCTC